>JAUSJJ010000240.1 GCA_030647705.1 Dehalococcoidia bacterium | reverse complement strand
AGCCCTTTGGAGTCAACATCAGCCTGTTTCCCTCCACCAGGCCCCTGCCGAACAACGATTTCGTCGACGTAATCATCCAGGAGAAGGTCGCCGCAGTGGAGACCTCCGGCGTGCGGGGCCCCGAGGAGTTCGCCCCCAGGCTGAAGCAAGCAGGAGTCATCCTCATCCACAAGTGCGCCACGGTGAAGCACGCGATCGCCGGCGAGAAGGCCGGAGCGGATGCAGTGACCGTGGTCGGCGTGGAAAACGGCGGCGCGACAGGCATGGATGACGTCACCACTATGGTCATGGTGCCCCTCGCCGTGGATGCAGTCAAGATACCCGTGCTGGCCGGCGGAGGCATCGGAGACGCCCGGGGGCTGGTGGCAGCACTGGCGCTCGGAGCGGAAGGCGTAGTCATGGGCACCCGCTTCATGGCGGTCAAGGAATCACCTGTGCATCCCAAGGCCAAGGAATGGATGCTACGGGCCAGAGAGACCGACACCGTGATCGTAGAACGGTCCATCAGGAACACCCACCGTGCGTTGAGGAACAAGGCAGCCGAGAAGGTGCTGGAGATGGAATCAAAGGGCGCCACCCTGCAGGACCTGCTGCCCTATATCGGAGGCCAGGGCGCCCACAAAGTGTATATCGATGGAGACCTGGATGCGGGCATGGCCTACTGCGGCGAGATCGTCGGCCAGATCAACGACATCCCGACCTGCAAGGAAGTCATCGACCGCATGGTGACCGGCGCTCTTGCCATCAGGGAGCGCCTGGACAAGATCTGCAAAGAGAGCTGAGTCGGGCGTCTAGCGCACACATTGAGCAACAAAAGGCCGCTGCCAGAACTGGCAGCGGCCTTCTTATCGAATTTCACACCGCTACCCCAAGGTACGTTCCTCTCCGGTCGCAATCCGCATTCCCGTAACCTTGGTCAGTTGCTTCGCCGTAGCAAGATTATCCTGAAAGCCTGGGGCCAAGACTTATCGTACCAGCTTCGCGGGACACCAAACGAACGATTGCTCTTGACAATTAGGTCTCTCTCGTGGTAAGGTTTGACCCTCTCTTAGCCATACTCCAAAAGGTTTGGAACAAAGCACAGTGGGCATGGCGAACAGAGATGGGCGGAGGCGATATTCGTCCGAAGTCGCTGGGAAGAACTGAGGAGGAGAAAGCCAATGGGCATCATGATGAAGAAGGTAGTGTTTGCGGGAGTAGCCTTGACGCTGGTGGCGGCACTGGCGATGACTGTGGCCGCGTGTGGCGCGTCGCCCACAGCCACGCCTGTGGTAGTGGTAGCCACTCCAACCCCCGGGCCGACCCCGACCACAGCGGTCGGCACTGAGACGTTGCTCATCGGCAACCTGAGCATTCTCAGCGGCGCCGGAACAGGTTTCGGTTTTCCTCACGCTCGCGGTATAGAGAGAGGCATCGAGATCTGGAACGACAAGGGAGGGGTGACTGCCGGGGGCAAGAGGTATCTTCTGAAGATTGATACCTATGACTGGGGCTATACGGTCGATGGGGGGCGGACTGCTGCGGAAAAAGCCATCAACGACGGCGCCAAGATCATCTTCGGCGTTGGCACCGGGCCAACGGCCGGGGCTCAGCAGGCGACCGAGCCCAACAAGGTGCTGCTTTTCGCCCAGACAGTATCCGATGAGCTGATGTCCACTAAGTACCCGTATACCTTCCGCATACTCATGGGCGGTGACAAAGTGTTTTCCCCGGGCATGAACTACGTCTGGAACAAGTATCCCGACAAGAGGACCGTGTTCGCTACAGCCTATAATGACGCCTCAGGCCAACTGGCGTACGGAACATGGAAGCCGACTCTTGAGGCGATGGGCTGGCGCAAGATGACTTTCCAGTACTACGAGCCGGGGACCACGGATTTTGCCCCCTTTGTCAATAGCTACCTGATACCTTCGGGCGCTGACGTCTTTGCGATGATAAGTCGCACAGGCGAAGCTGGCGCATTGGTAAAGGCAGCCCGCCAGTATGGATACAAGGGGATCATAGCGTGGGTTTCTGCCGCTGGCACTGTTCCCGAGATGAAGATAGCTGGCGACTTGGCCGATGGCGTGGTCGTCAACCAGGAGTGGGACTGGGGAGGCCCCTACGTTCCTGAGGCGGCGAAACCGGAAGCCCTGAGGTACATAAGCAAGTACGGGGACAGCCCGCCACAGCACTTGATCACCGCCATGGAGGGCATAAGAGTGCTGGAAGCAGCTCTGATTAAGGCAGGCACTCCCGATACCACTGCCCTGAAAGACGCCCTGCCCACCGTGGAGTGGGACAGCTATTTTGGCGGAAAGGGCAAGCTGTATCCGGTGAAAGACCGTCCGGGCGTCACCTTGGTCTACGGAATGCCGGTCTCCGTCTACGACGCCAAGGCCCAGAAGCTGGTAAATGTCGGCTTTGGCGTCCCATAATACTGAAGAAGTAGAGTCTTGGGACTATTGGGACTCCCAGGGTTTCAATAGAAACCCTGGGAGTCCCAATAGATGGGCACTCAACACTGCCCGACAAGAATCGGTGCAACCGAGCGCCGGACTGGAGGAACAGCTTGGGCAAAGGACTCACCAAGAGGCAACAGCAACTGAAGGAGTCGTTCATCAAGGAGAGAGGGTATTGGTCCGAGGACCTCTGGGAGCCGGTCCTCAAGATTGACCCGGACTTTTTTGAAGCATACGTGAATTTCTCATCTGCCCCGTGGAAGAAAGGCGCACTGCCTCCCAAGACGAAGGAGCTGATCTACATAGCAGTAGATGCGGCGACCACCCACCTCTATGAGCCGGGACTACGCGTCCACGTGGCCAACGCACTCAGATACGGGGCCACCCAGGAAGAGATAATGGAGGTGCTGGAACTGGTGTCCGCGCTGGGGATTCACACGCTAGTGATGGGCGTTCCTGTTTTGTTGGAGGAGTTGAAAAAGGCCGGAAAGCGCACGCGGGCGCCACGAGTGTGAGACTGGTCGCAGAGTCTTCGGACTGCCTCTCAAGGGCCTGAACGCCGCGCAACACTCGAAACAACACAATACCGCAGGTTTTGACCTGCGGTATTGTTTTGTTTCGCTCCTCGGCTCTCTCCCGATAACGGCTCCTAGAACTGCTCTATGAACTTCGAGATCTGCGCGAAGTTGAACACCGGCCCGTCGACGCAGACGTACTTTTCCCCCACGTTGCACCGGCCGCACTTGCCCATGCCGCACTTCATCTTGCCTTCGAGCGTAGTCACTATCTGTTCATTGGAGAAGCCAAGCTCCTTCAGCGCGGCCAGCGTAAAGCGGATCATGATAGGCGGGCCGCAGGTGATGGCGACCGCGTTGTGGTGCGAAGGCTTGAGTTCTTTGACAACCGCCGGAATCAGGGCCACGCGGCCAGTCCAGCTATCGTCTCCCGCGTCAACCGTCAGCACCACGTTCGTATCCTTCGCTTCAGACCATGCTTCGAACTCGCTGGCGAAGACCAGGTCGCGGGGCGTGCGAGCCCCATTGATGATGGTCAAGTTCCCAAAGTCGTCGCGGTGGTCGATGATGGTGTCGATGACCGGTCTTAGCGGCGCCATGCCGATGCCGCCTCCGATGATCACGATGTTCTTGCCTTTGTACTCGTCCATAGGGAAAAAGTTGCCGTAGGGCCCCCGTACCCCCACGGTGGCGCCGGGCTCGAGCTCATGCAGCGCGGAGCTGACCGTGCCCACCCGCCTGATGGCGAACTCGATGCCGCTGTTCCGGTACGCCACCGAGGTCAGGCCAAAGGCCGATTCCCCCACGCCAAAAGCAGACAGGAAAGCGAACTGGCCCGGCTTGTAATCAAAGCTCTTCCTCGCCGCTTCGTCGTTCAGCTCGATACTGAACAGCTTGACATCCGGCGTCAGATCCGTGATCTCCTTCACCGTGGCCAAATATGGGACAAAGGGATTCGCCCTTACCGCCTCAGGCGCTTCCAACCGCATTCTCCACCCCGAGTTTCTGCATATCGCTGATAACTTCTCTGATATCTATGTTCACCGGACAGCGCACCACGCACCGGCCACAGCCCGAACAGCCCAGGACTCCCTGGTAGTCCTTCGGGAAATAGAGCAGCTTGTGAGCAAAACGCTGCCGCAGCCGCGCCGTCCTGTTCGGGCGTGGGTTATGGCCGCCGGCGATCCGGTTGAACAGCGCGGACTGGCAGCCGTCCCAGGTCCGGAGCCTCTCGATCTTGCCTTTGGCTTGATAGTCTCTTACGTCGAAGCAGTGGCAAGTGGGGCAAACGTAGGTGCAAATCTGACACCCGATACACCTGTCGGCGACACGGCTCCAGTATTCGTGATTGAAGAAACGCTCCATGGGTTTGGCTATCCCCACGGCCGGCGCCTTGTCGAGCTCGGGAGGAGCCGCAGCCTGCAAGGAGGAGTCGCTCAGCCTGGCAGAGGCCAGCAGCGCATTCCCCTTCTCGGTGATCACCTGTACAATGAAGCCGTCGCCCGCCTCAGTAAGCATTATGTCAAGACGAGAGGGGTCCTGAGGGCCGCCGCCCATGCTGGAGCAGAAGCCGCCGGGGCAGGCATCAATACAGGCCAGTCCGACAAGCGTTGTCTTCGCCCGCCTTTCCGCGTACAAAGCATCCGCCGGATTCCCCAGGAACACGTTGTCGATGATCGCCATGCCGTGAGCGTCGCAGGGACGGATGCCGAACAACACGGCTTCACGTTCCATGACGGTGGGGGATATCTCTGTACCGGAGTCCTTTTTCAGCACTGTGAACAGGACGTCGTTCTGGCGGAAGAACCATTCCTTGGGAGGTATTACCGATTTCTCAGAGGTGAAAACAATCTGTTCCGTCCGCTCTATGGGGCGGAATAGAACGTTGCCCTGAACGATGACAGGCGCCACTACCGTCCGATGCTGAAGCAAACCCGCCAGCCAGGTTAGCAGGTCTTTCCTGGAAATGAACTGGGCCAATCGTTAGTCCCCTATTTCGCTGCAGCCAGTGACTTAGGCCTGGGCAAGATAACCTTGTTGTCCGGCCCCATTCTGATGGCCTTGGTCGGGCAGATATACATACAGTCGCCGCAGCCGATGCATTTCTTCGGCAGTTCCTCGTAGAACGGGGCTGCTACTTCGCGGTCGACTCCGCGGTTGACCAGGCTCATCACCTTGTTGCCGGTAACTTCTGCGCATACCCGGACGCAGAGCCCGCAGAGAATGCACTCGCTGTCCTCAGCCTCAAACCTGGGCTTGGTGACGCCGAGACCGGCAGCCATGTTTTTGATTACCTCCACGTTGGGGCATCTGGCCAGCAAAAGCTCGATAATGCCCTTTCGCAGCTTGAGCACCCGTTCCGAATTGGTCTGGACATCGAGACCTTCTTCCACAGGATAGAGGCAGGAAGCTACCAGGCGAGAGTGGTTGCCGTGTTTGATCTCGACGCTGCAAATGCGACATGCCCCGTAAGGAGCTACATTCTTGTTGTCGCAGAGGACAGGTATCTCGCCAATGCCTGGACGGTTCTTCGCAGCTTCCAGGATGGTCTGGCCCTCGTGGGCTCTCACCTTCTGCCCGTCTATAGTCAAGTTTACGAACTTAGCCATTACTGCCTCCGCGTTATTTCTTGCCCACGGCCCCCAGGCGGCACACGTCCATGCAGGCGCCGCACTTGATGCATTTGGACTGGTCCAGCACTACCGGTTGCTTCTTGCCGACGGCCGTTATCGCCTTCTCCGGACACGCCTTAATGCACAGCCCGCAGTTCGGGCACTTCTCGTTGATGATGTAATACTTGATCAGGGACTTGCAGACGCCCGCCGGACATCTCTTCTCTTTGATGTGCGCTTCGTATTCGTCCCGGAAATACTTGACGGTCGTCACTACCGGATTGGCAGCCGTCTGGCCCAGAGCGCAGAGAGCGCCGTCCTTGAGCAGGCTGCCCAGGTCCTCCAGCACCTCCAAGTGCTCCTCGCTGCCCCTGCCCTCGGTGATG
>JAUSJJ010000239.1 GCA_030647705.1 Dehalococcoidia bacterium | reverse complement strand
TCGATCATGGCGGCGGTGTCTACCCCTGAGCCGGGCGGATTGCTGTGGGGCGATGTGCTTGGCTTGCTTCGCTCCGTGGCCAGGTCCCGGAGGGTAGTCGGAGTCGACGTCATGGAACTGTGTCCCTCGGCCGGGCCTCCTGCCTGCGCCTATCTGGCTGCCAAGCTCGTCTACAAGCTCATCGGGTACATCAACGCCACTAACCGAGCATAGGGCACAGCTTCTAGTCTTCCCTGACTCTGAGGTGCAATTCCTTCAATTGCGCCTCGGACGCCGGTGAAGGCGAGTTGGTCATGGGGTCTATGGCGCTCTGCGTCTTGGGGAAGGCGATAACCTCCCTGATGCTGGTCTCTCCGCAGAGCATCATCACCAGCCGGTCGATGCCGGGAGCGATGCCGCCGTGGGGCGGCGCCCCGTATTCGAACGCCTCCAGCATGTGCCCGAAGCGCGCCTTGGTGTCCTCCTTGCTGTAGCCCAGCAGGGAGAATATCTTCTCCTGGAGCTCCGGCGTGTGTATCCTGATGCTTCCGCTGGAAAGCTCATCTCCGTTGCAGATGAAATCGTAGTGCTTGGCGCGCGCCTTGCCGGGCTCGCTATCGAGCAGCCGGATATCCTCGTCTTTGGGTGCGGTGAAGGGGTGGTGCGTTGACTCCCAGCGTTTCTCCTCCTGGACCCAGTCCAGCAGCGGAAACTCCAGCACGAAGGCAAAGGCCAGGAAGTTCGGGTCCGCCAGTTTCAACCGGCAGCCCATCTCCTGCCGGAGCTGGCTGAGCGCGGTGTTGACCACAGTTGGCTGATCGGCGACGATGAGGACGAGGTCGCCGGGCTTGGCCTCGAGGCGTTCGGCGATTCCCGTGATCTCCGCTGCGGTGAGGAACTTGGCGATCGCCGATTTGGCCTTGTCCGGGGCCAGTTTGCCGTCGGAACCTTCCGATTTCGGGAAGGCTATGGTTACCAGTCCCTTCGCGCCGCGTATTTTGACGAAATCGGTCAGGTCGTCGATCTGCTTGCGGGTGTAATCGGCGCAGCCAGGGGCGCAGATGCCTTTCACCTTGCCCACGCCGCTCACAGTGGAGCGGAAAACGGTGAAGCCTGACTGTGCCACGATGTCTGATAGGTCGCGGAGCTCCAGGCCGAAACGCATGTCCGGCTTGTCCGTGCCGTACCGCTCCATGCAGTCCTTGTAAGTGATGCGAGGAAACGGTTTGGGGAAGCGGAACCACGGAGTGACCGTCTCCACCATGGAGGTGAACATCTCCTCCATGAGCTTGAGGATGTCCTCCTCGTCGATGAAGCTCATTTCCAGGTCGAGCTGGGTGAACTCCGGCTGGCGGTTGGCCCGCAGGTCTTCGTCACGGAAGCACCTGGCTATCTGGTAGTACTTCTCAAAGCCGGCGACCATGAGCAGTTGCTTGAGCTGCTGAGGCGACTGGGGCAACGCATAGAACTTGCCGGGATAGAGGCGGCTGGGCACCAGGTAGTCGCGGGCGCCTTCCGGCGTACTCTTGATAAGAATGGGCGTTTCGATTTCTATGAAACCCCTGGCATCCAGGAAGTCGCGCATGAACTTGATGATGCGATGGCGCAGCATCAGGTTGCGCTGCATCCTGGGGCGGCGCAGGTCGAGATAACGATAGGTGAGGCGGATCAGTTCGTCCACCTCTTCCTCTTCGTTGATATAAAACGGCGGCGTCTTCGACCGGTTCAGTATCTGCGTGGTCTCGGCGACCACCTCGATCTCGCCTGTGGGTATCTTGGAGTTCTCGGTGCCCTGCGGCCGTTTCATGACTTTGCCGGAGACCACCACCACGAACTCGTTGCGCATCTCGTTGGCGGTCTCATGGGCCGACTGAGACAGCCCAGGGTTGAACACTACCTGCGTCAGTCCATCCCGATCGCGCAGGTCTATGAAGATCAGTCCGCCGTGGTCGCGCCTGCGGTTCACCCATCCGGCAAGCTGCACCTGCTGCCCGATGTCTTTGGCGGTCAATTGCCCGCAGCTATGAGTCTTTAGCATTTTCTCCTCCAACGTGAAGCCTCATTATAGTGGAGCGAGACCCGTTTTTCAATTCAGTTTTAGCTTCGAGACCTTTCCGACACGCGTCCAATTGTGTTATAATTTACAAAACAAGGAGGCGAGATTGAAAGTTTCTACTGAACTGCTGCCTCGTAGCAAGGCAGTCCTCAACATTGAAGGAGACCAGGCAGACCTTGATAAGTCTCTGGAAAAGGCGTACCAGAGATTGGCGAACAGGGTCTCGATTCCAGGGTTTCGCCGGGGCAAGGCGCCTCGTAATCTGATAGAGCGCGTCTTGGGCAAAGAAGCCATCCTCGACGATGCTCTGAACGATCTTATCCCCGATCTATATCAACGGGCCGTGCAGGAGCAGGACCTCAAGATCATCGGCAACCCCTCCATAGAGGTAGTCACCGCAGAGCCTCCGGTCTTCAAAGCTACCGTCCCGTTACGTCCGACCGTGGAACTGGGGGATTACCATCTGATCAGGATCGCCCGGGAACCGGTCGAGGCGCCTCAGACCGAAGTAGACAAAGCCATGGAGCGGCTCCGGTCGGCACACGCCACGTTCGAGCCGGTGGAAAGGGCAGTGGCTCTGGACGATATGGTGACCATGGATGTCGCCGGCAAAGTTGACGACAAAGTCTTGGTGGACCAGAAGGCTGGGACATTCCGGCCCTCGGCCGGGCTGACGGCCCCTGTACCCGGGTTCTCCGAGCAACTGGTAGGTATGGCCAAAGGGGAAGAAAAGGAATTCACAATCACGTTGCCGGCTGACTATTCAGTGGCCGAACTTGCCGGGAAGCCGGCTGTGTTCAAGGTCAAGGTCATCGAGGTCAAACAGCAGCGCCTTCCCGAGCTCAATGATGAGTTTGCCAAGAGCGTGGCAGAGGAATTCCAGACCCTGGATGCCTTGCGTCAGCGGCTGGCCGCGAACCTGAAAGCGCAGGCCGAGGACGAGGCCAGGAAGAAACTCGAGGACCAGGCAGTGACGGCCCTCGTGGAAACTTCTAAGGTGGACTATCCTGAGGAGTTGGTGGAGCAGGAGGTGCACCGTCTTCTCGATGAGCAGAAGGCGCGCTTGGGGGAGAGCAAGGTGAAGCTGGAGGACTACCTGAGCGCGATCAACAAGACCGAGGAGCAGTTGCACGAGGAGCTTCATCCGACTGCTGAAAAAGGACTGACCCGTTCGCTTGTCCTGGGCCAGTTGGCTGAGGTTGAGAAAATAGAGGTCACTCCTGCGGATATCGATGCTGAGGTTGAGCGGCTGTCCAGCGGGGCCGGGGCACAGGCCGAACGGCTCAGGCAGGCGTTGAATTCGCCAGCGGCCAGACACTCTCTGGAGATGCTGTTGCTGACCAGGAAGACCCTGGAGCGCCTGGTGAAGATAGCGACCGGCGAAGCGGACGCAGGCGTTGCTGCTACTGGGGCTGAGGCTCCTGGCCAGGTTTAGAAACGCGCTAGATGAAGTTTGGAGGTAAAAGGATGAACGTGGAACCCAGGAACATAATACCGATGGTGATCGAGAGCGGAGCTCGGGGCGAGCGCGCTTTTGACATCTATTCTTTGCTTCTTAAAGAGCGCATCGTCTTTCTGGGTACTCCCATCAATGATCAGACGGCCAACCTGATCATCGCGCAGCTTCTGTATTTGGAGCGCGAGGACCCTGACAAGGACATAAGTCTTTATCTTCATTGTCCCGGCGGAGTCATCAGCGCCGGTCTGGCTATCTATGATACCATGCAACTGATCCGGCCCGCTGTTTCCACCATCTGTGTCGGGTTGGCGGCGAGCATGGGGACCGTCTTGCTGGCCGCGGGGGCCAAGGGCAAGCGGTATGCCCTTCCCAATTCCACGATTCATATGCACCAGCCCATGGGTGGGGCCCAGGGCCAGGCAGCGGATATCGAGATTGCTGCCAGGGAGATACTGAGAATGCAGGACATTATCAGGCGCATTCTCTCCGGGCATACCGGGCAGCCCATCGAGAAGATAGCCCGCGACACCGACCGCGATTTCTACCTGGCCGCCGAGCAAGCCGTGGAATACGGCCTGATCGATGAGATCCTGGCTAAGGCCAGCCCGCAAGGTGGACCGGGCAAATCAACGGAAAGGGCCTAGCGCTCGGGTTTCGGGGCAACTGTGCGGCCTCCGGCATATCGGGGCGTATTTGGACGCGTAGATAGCAGTGAGCAGGTCCGTCATGCGAGTGCCCGCCGGTCGCGGTTTCGTAATGACGGTGTTGCGCAGGCAGGAACACACCTGCTGCCATTTGGGACATAATCACAGAAGCATAGCGGAGTAGAAGAGGGATGACTAACTCTAAGGGCGCCAATGCCGGCTACAGGTGCTCGTTCTGTGGCAAAGGCCAGGATGAGGTGAGCAAGCTGGTGGCCGGGCCGGGCTCGGTCTTTATCTGCAACGAGTGTCTCGATCTGTGCCGAGAGATAGTCGACGACGAGGCCCCAGCCTCCGTCAAGCCGAAGGCGCCCAAGGCGCTGACCCCCAAGACCATCTGCGACCGGCTCAGCGACCATGTAGTCGGGCAAGAGCACGCTAAGAAGGCCCTCAGCGTGGCAGTCTATAACCACTACAAACGTATCTCACAGATGGGCGGTCCCGGCGATGTAGACTTGGAGAAGACCAATATCCTGATGGTCGGGCCTACCGGATGCGGCAAGACTCTCCTGGCTCGCACGCTGGCCAAGGTACTGGACGTTCCTTTCAGCATCAGTGACGCCACGGCATTGACTGAAGCGGGCTATGTCGGTGAGGACGTTGAGAACAGATTGTTGCGGGTTATCCAGGCCGCCGACTTCGACTTCGCCATAGCTGAACGCGGCATCATCTATATCGATGAGATAGACAAGATCGCTCGCAAGTCTGAGAACCCGTCTATTACCAGAGATGTTTCTGGCGAAGGCGTGCAGCAGGGCCTGCTCAAGATACTCGAAGGCACTGTTGCCAGCGTGCCTCCTCAGGGAGGGCGCAAGCACCCTCATCAGGAGTTCATTCGTTTCGATACCACCAACGTCCTCTTCATTTGTGGCGGGACCTTCGAAGGGCTGGACAAGATCGTCAGCCGCCGCATCGGCGCGGGGCGCAGGGTCATCGGCTTTGGGGCCAATGTCCACGGCGAACAAAGCGACGGGCTCCAGGAGGTACTCCCCGACGACCTGCTCAAGTTTGGCTTCATTCCTGAGTTGATCGGGCGTCTACCCATGGTAGTAGGGCTCGATTCCCTGGACAAGGCCGCGCTTGTGCGCATACTCACCGAGCCCAAGAACTCGCTGGTGCGCCAGTACCAGAAGGTCTTCTCTCTGGACAAGGTAGACCTGCATTTCACGCCGGAAGCGCTTGACCTTATCGCCGAGGAGGCGTTGAAGCGCAAGACGGGCGCCAGAGGGCTGAGAAGCATTATCGAAGGTATTCTGCTGGATGTGATGTACGAAGTGCCTTCGCGCTCCGGCGTTGCCAAATGCGTCATCAGCAAGGAGACGGTGAGCGGCCAACGCCCGTTGCTGCTGACGCAGGGTGGGCAGCCTGTTGACATGGGAGAGTTGCGCCAGGAGTCTGCTTAGAGCCACGCACATAGGGCAGGTTGGTAGATCTGCCCGGGGCCTGCGTAGGTCTGGTTAGGAAACCCGACCTACAAATGCGACAAGATGGCAGGAGGCTCCTGGACGTGGAAAGACGGAGTTCAGATCGCTCCGGCCACGGCGCGATCGACGTCTGCGCTCAGGTCGTAGCCGGGAACGATGTTCCCCGCCGCATCAACGATGCGGCCGCTGGGGATAAAGCCCAATAATATGGAAACACTAGCCGCTATCTAGCCCGGCCAGCCTGGCGCCCATTTCAAAGGCTTTCTGGCAATCCAACGGAAAAACCTCCTGCCGCCGCCGCGCTTTTGTTGTCGGGTCGAACCTGGGAGCATAGATTCTCGAATAGTCCTCAAACTGGTAGGTATCAGTGCTGGCCATCCATTCCGAGACTCCAAAAATGCGCTTCAAGAACTGATCCGTCGCGGCTATTTGGTGATCGAAACCGAACCTGCCGCCTTTCAGAGTATCCTCGGTCATGTTCATCGTGTATATGAAACCGGTCTTTATCTTCCGGGGGAAGATTGTCGTGCTTTTGGCATCATAGACCAAATAGGGAAATATCAAGCGCTCCAGGAACGATCTCATTCCCCCGGTGACCGCTCCCAGGTAGACCGGAGACCCCATCACTATCGCATCTGCAGTCTTGACCCTCTCCAAAAACGGGGTCAGGTCGTCTCTGGTGGCGCATGAGCCGTAGCTCTTACCTCCTATCGTTTTGCAGCCAAAACAACTCTGACATCCTCTATATCGCAGGTCGTTAAGATGTACAAATTCCGTTTCCGCCCCTTGGGAAGCGGCGCCTTCCAGGGCTTTACGCAGGAGGGTAGCGGTATTCCAATTCTTCCTCGGGCTTCCGTTAAAGCCCAACACCTTCATGTCTTTCACCTCTTGCCCCGGCTGTTGAAATCATAAGTTTGCCGCGCCAGAGGCAGTGTTCTCCATTGACAGGCTAATACACAGCCGGGGCCAACATCCCGATGTTCGTCACAGCGTACCCGCCACGGCGCGATCGACATCTGCGCTCAGGTCGTAGCCGGGAACGATGTTCCCCTCCGCGTCAACGATGCGGCCGCCTTCGATCTTAACCCGACCTTCGGCGAACGCCTGTATCGTAGTCACGATGAGGGGGAACTCTCTGACCAGGCCGTGCTTCCTGATCGCCTTGAACAAGGGCAACTCCTCACCGTATTCGGCCTTGAGCGAGGCTATTGACTTTCCCTCTGTCTGCCTCCAGTGCCGGTCAAAGTCCTTTCCCCTTAGCGAGAACTTGCAGTAGGTCACCACGGGGCCTTTATCCAGTTCGGGCGTAACCAGGTGCATCATGGCGCCGGTCTGGCCGGCCCTGGCCTCCATCAGCTTCCAGATGACCTCCTGCCAGGTGCCGGCAGGTCCACCCGGGGCGGCAGGGTGCAGGTTGACCATCTTGTACCGGGAGCACATCTCCGGCCCCACCACCAGCTTGTATCCGGCAAGGAAGCACAACTCCGGGTCGAAGCGCTGAAGCCGGCGCATGATTTCTTGATCGTATTCCAGACGCCACTGGTCGGAAAGGTGGCCCGGGCCGGGCTTGAACCTGACGGACGAGAAGGTGACCAGAGGAATGCCGTAGCTCTTGACCTGATTCAGGAACTTGTCGGTTTCAGGGGACTCGCCGGGCTCTCGATTGCAGAAGACGAAGGAGAACTCGGCCTTGATCGTGCCGTCCTCGACCTTTTCCCAGACGGTCCGCAGCAGGTCTCGGGATGCCTGGCCGCGTGCTGTGGAAAACCAGCCCAGCTTAAACATGTTACCTCATGAAAAGTGATTGGCTCTACCAACGAGGGAGAGAGCTATACTTGGCTCCACGAATCATGATAACAAGGCGAAAGGCCGCATGGCGGCCTCACCTTCTTGTCCCTCTCCGTCGACGGAGAGGGAAGCTACTGCACAGCGCTGCTTGTTCAGTTCCCCTCTCTGCGTGCGGAGAGGGGGCAGGGGTGAGGTCGAGAAGTCTTCACGCGAACTCGTGCAAACCAGCCCTAGCGCCTGCCTCTTACCAGATACGGGGTGAGGGGGCACCTGCAAGTATTTCACCCTCACCTTTATCCTCTCCCGTCGAGGGAGAGGAGATCGCTATTCGGTCGCATCGGGATGCAATCGGGACGCCGAACTACTTGGCAGGAAGCGCCCATCGTCTCATGGTGGCGAACCGGCTGACCACCCTGATCCAGAGGCCGGCCGTCTTGCCGTGGACCGTGCCCTGCGCCAGGGCGGCCTTGAACTCCTCTGGCGTACTGAACTCCGGCATTTCCACGTAGGCGTTGCCAAGCTCGTTTGGCGTATGCGAATCGCTGCCCGCGCTTGCCAGCAGACTGTGTTTTTCGGCC
>JAUSJJ010000123.1 GCA_030647705.1 Dehalococcoidia bacterium | reverse complement strand
CCCCCACTTGGCCTTGTCATACCTGCGCTTGGCATTGTCCGGCTCGTTCTGGCCGCCTGCGTATCCAACGAAGAGTCCGTTGAGCTCGCCGGGGCCTTTGAATTCGGGGTTGACCAGATACGGGGCATTGGTGTACTCGGTGATGTAGGTCATGTTGTAGTTCTGGGGATTCCGCTCTATGTCATCTATGACCCACTTTATCATGCCCCCGACGAAGGCGATGTCGGTGCCGGACCTGAGCGGGGCGTAGATATCGGCCTTGGCCGAGGTACGGGTGAAGCGGGGGTCCACGTGTATGAGCTTGGCCCCCTTCTTCTGGGCCTCTGTTATCCATCTGAAGGCGGCAGGGTGGTTTTCTGCCGGGTTGGAACCGATGGCCAAAACGCAATCGCTGTTGGCGATATCATTCCAGTGATTGGTCATGGCGCCGCGACCGAAGCTTTCCGCCAAACTGGCGACAGTGGGGGAGTGTCAGAGGCGCGCGTGGTGTTCCAGGTAGACGATGCCCAAGGCGCGGGCCATCTTGGATAGGAGGTAGCACTCCTCGTTATCTAGCGCGGAGCCGCCCAGCGAGGCGATAGCCTCAGTACGCCGTACCAGCTTGCCATCGGCGTCTTTCTCAATCCAATTCGCGTCTCGAGTCTGCTTGATGCGGAGTGCCATCTGCTGCGCCGCCCAGTCCCATGATTTCTCCTCCCAGGAACTGGCGCCGGGGGCACGGTAGAGCACTTTGGACAGGCGCCGGGGGTTGTCAGCGCCCAACTGGCGCAAGGCTGCGCCTTTGGCACAAGCTGCTCCTTTGTTGATGGGATGGTCAGGGTCGCCTTCGATATTGACTACCTTGCCGTTCTGTGAAGCCACGATGAACCCGCAACCGGAACCATCGTAGGGGCATATGGTAGTCCCTTCACCGATCTTCTTCTTGAGGGGGAGCATGGTGGACGGGCCGCCGGCTTTTCTTGGATTCAGCCCCTTGAGCAATATCAAGCCACCAGCCCCGGCCCCCGATATCTTCAGAAATTCCCTTCGGCTTAGCTCCATGATACCTCCTAAGAGTATCGTTTTCGCATCGTTCTCATAGAGGCACCCGGCGACGCAACCTTTCTGTGGTACAGACACCTGTTATGGGCATCATGTTATGCTTACGTATTGTCCATATTACTACCCTCATATCATTAGTATTATAGCCTTACGTTTACAGACATATATTACCAGTTTTTCTTACAGTAGTCAACCGGAGATATTCCGATTAAAACACCCTATTATATTGTCAAATTAGTACCTGTACCATGCCTCATAGATTGCATTGTCCACCGTATTACCAGCAAGAGATAGACACGAACAGACATTGCAACTTAATCCGGGCCATGGCCTGGCGCTCAATGCCAGGGAATTTCCGATAACCTACGGTGAGAAGTTCGGGCAAAGCTCGGTCAATCCTGTGATCAGTAATACACCTCCTGCAAAGAGGAGTTCAGCCACCGCAAGGGAAGGCAAGACGGCCGGAGACCCTTCTGGAACAAGTGCCGTGAGGTGAGGGGTGGAGGAATGTGCGACGGGCCGCGCGGTCTCAGCCGCCAAGGGTCTGCGGCGACCAGCCGTCGCCTGTAAGACATTCACCATGCGTGGAGCATGACACGCGCCCTTGTCAGCCGTCTCCTGGAACCAGCTTGCCGCGAAATCCTCATCCAGACCTGTAATATAGGCAAAGGAGGGCGCCTGCTCGATTCCGCAGACAAACCAGCCTTGAAGAAAGGACGAGACTAGCGCTAGGCGAGAGAGGTGCTGGAGGGGTCCAAGGGGATAACCGTGTGAGAGATGCGGTAGGTGCTGATCGCATGAGCTGAGCCAATGCGCTTCCCTGGGACAAGCTGCGCGGCTTCTTGAGCGAGACAACGACGTCAGGGTGGCGTGGCTTCAGCAGGGACAGCACTCAGGGCGAAGCGCCACACTCACTTTCGCCACACGATTTCATCTGATGGCTACACGTTGAAACTGCCTGTGGCGTCTGAGCCAATCGGCACCCCACGACTCGCTCACACGAAGTAGGAACTCCCTGCTACACGCCATGACCTTCGGGCCACCTCTGCATCCAACCGAGGCGCCTCGCTCGTGGTGGAGCCCCTCCCCGTCGGATGAGTCTGCCACGAGTGGCAAGCTGGCGGGTATCCATCGGACTTCTCAATGACATCTGAGACAAGACTCGCGCGGCGTGCGGGCGCCAGGAATGACTGAAGGACATATTGACAACCCCGCGTCTCACCCATATCATAAGCCCAGCTAGCGCCAAGATGCAACAAAGGAGGTGATGCTGTCTTCTGGAATCGTGACCGTTAGCAACCTGATGTGGGAGGAGCTACCATGATCTCGCTTACGGAATGCACCGTATGCAAGAGCAAGAACGTGAAAGTGGGCCGCATGGTGAGGCCGGGCTGGCTGTGGGTATGGGTGGTGTTGTCCGCAGGCGGTGTGCTCGTCGTCTGCCCGATCGAAGTGGCCTGCAGGGATTGCGGCACGAAGATGGCGGCTCAAGAGTTGCCGCCGCCCCTTTGGGGGATGGGGTTTGTGGGCAATATTTTCAGTTGGTCGACCGGCCGTGCGAGCCCCAAGCCGCCGCAACTCGTCTGATCAATCCTGATCCCGCTAAAGGAGATGCACCATGTTCGCACTCACTGAATGCCCATCCTGCAAGAGCAAGGCAGTGCACGTCGGTCGCATGGTGAGGCCGGGCTGGCTGTGGGTATGGGTGGTGATATCCGTAGGAGCTTATCTCTTTATGTGCCCGGTGGAGATAGAGTGCCGCGGTTGCGGGTACAAGGGCGCTGGCTTCTCATAGATCGCCTCCGTTCTTCGAGGAGGCGGCGTCATGACCGGCGCCGGGTTTATTGAGGAGGCAGCCGCAGCAAGGGGTCAGGCGTCCGCGGGGCGGTCAGGCTGAAGACGGCCCCAGAAGAACCTCTTGCGAAACCTCTCCAGTATCGCTATCGTCCTGAGGCCGAAGACGCCCAGGAAGATGGCGTTGCCGATGGCGTGGAAGCTGTCGAACCACAGCCCGCTGACCTTGGCGGCCACAAACGACCTGAACGTTAGCGGGTAGACGAACGATGCCCAGAACCAGGAGTCCATGATCAGGCCGAAGAGGTAGCCCCAGGCCACTCCCAGCGCGACCAGGCCGAACCTGTTCAGGTTGAACCGCCGCATATACCCCGCCGAAACGCCCGCCAGCCCCCAGGCTACCATCTGCAGCGGCGTCCACGGCCCCAGGCCCAGGAAGAGATCGGAGACCAGCGCGGTCAGCGCGCCCACCATGAATCCGGACACCGGGCCGAAGACGTATCCGGTGCAGATGATCAGATAGGTGCTCGGTTGAACGCTGGGGATGGCGGCGAAGGGGATGCGGAGCACTGCGGACAATGTACCCAGCATGGCCACCACTGCGATCTCCTTGGAGCTGGTGGCGGTTTCCTGGAACTCCAGGAAGAAGGCCAGTATCATCAGGACGACCATCGCGCCGCTGATCAGGCCCCAGTTCACCGATAGATCGAACGCCCCCTGCGATAGCACCGGCAGCAGCACGATCGCCAGCCCCATGACCAGCACCAACCCCAGGAAGATGTGGCTTTTCCTCACCGCAGCAGCTCCAGCGCCTCGTCTACCGTAAGAATGTCTCCGGGCGCCCCGTACGCCGCGAAGGCCTGCGCCAGCCGGTTTATCTGAGGCGAGAACAGCAGCGCGTGGGACAGGACGGAGCGCTTGTCGCCGTCCACCACAACTCTTCCTTCGCTGAGCAGCGCCACCCGGTCGGCGTACTCCGCCACGGTCTCCACATCGTGGCTGATCAGCACCACCGTGTTGCCCTTGCTGCGATAGTCCCGGAGGAACTCCATGAGCCGGCTTTTCAGCCCGTGCTCCATGCCCCGCGTCGGCTCGTCCAATACGAGTATCTGCGGCTGGACTACCAGCACCGAGGCCAAGGCCACTCTTTGCTTCTCTCCTCCGCTCAACGAACGAGGATACTGCCGCCGGTATGCCTCCAGTCCGAACTGCTTCAGCGCCGATTCCACCCGAGACCTGGTCTCACCCTCGGAGAAGCCAAGGTTCCTGGGAGCAAAGGAAAGCTCCTCCTCGACGGTCTCTGCAAACAGATGGTCGTTGGGGTTCTGGAAGACAAAACCCACCTGACGGGCGAGCTGGGCCGTGGTGAGCTTCGCGGTATCCGCTCCGTTGACCTTCACGCTGCCCCTGGTAGGCTTGAGCAGGCCGTTGATATGTCTGGCCAGCGTGGTCTTGCCCGAGGAGTTCCTGCCCATGATGGCCAGGAACTCGCCGCCATGTATATCCAGACTCACGCCCCTGAGAGCAGTCGTGCCTGCGGGGTAAGCGTGCCAGAGGTTCCTTATCTCGACCACGGGCTTGTCGGCGGTCCTGACCTCGCGGTTCCGTTGTGACGGGGAGGCCTTCTTGAAGAGGCCGGCCAGCGCCATCCGGCCCTCCTTCACAGTCAACGGCACCGTGAGGAGCCCTGACCCGGAGTGATTCAGGCTACGGGCCAACCGCGCTACCGGCGGCACGCCGACGCCCAATGCAGACAGGTCGTCTTTGGCCAGTACCTCTCTGGGCTTGCCATCGCAGACGACCCTACCCTGTCGAAAGACGAGCAGCCGGTCGGCCAGGTGCGCCACCCGCTCCATGCGGTGCTCCACCAGAATCACGGTGATGCCCAGCTCGTCGTTCAGCCGCTGCACAGCGGAAAGCACCTCTTCGGCGCTCTTGGGATCGAGCTCCGATGTTGGCTCATCGAGCGCCAGGACCTCGGGGTGCAGGGCCAGCGCCGAGGCGATGGCCACCTTCTGTTTCTCGCCGCCGGACAGCTCTGAGACCGGCCTCTCCCGCAGATGAGCAATGCTCAGCGTGTCCAGGGCCTCCTCCACCCTCCTGGCGATGACCTGCCTGGGCAGGCCCAGGTTCTCCAGGCCAAAGGCCACTTCCCGCTCCACCTCGGTGGTGACGAGTTGGTTCTCCGGGTCCTGAAACACCATGCCCACTTTGGTCGCCATCTCGGCGGTGCTATGCTGGTCGGTGCGCCAGCCCTGCACCTCCACGGCGCCTCCCAGCCTGCCTCCATAGAAGTGAGGTATCAGCCCGTTCAGGCACCGGCACAGCGAGGACTTGCCACTCCCCGAAGGCCCGGTAAGCAGTACGAACTCGCCGTCTCCGATGTCCAGGTCTATGCCATCGAGGGCCGGGGTGGTCGAGTCGGCGTAGAAGAATGTCAGGTCGCGTATTCTAATCAAGCTGGAGTTTCCTCTTAAGTAGCGCCACGGGCCACACCGACGCCAGCAGCAGCAACAGGCCGAGCAGCATGTAGACGGCGGTGGCGTCCAACGCGGGGCCTCCAGCGGCGGGAAAGTAGCGGAAAGCACCCTGTCCCAGCACCCGTATCAGCACGCCAAGCCCCAAAGCGGCCAGAGCCATGCACAGCGCGGCCACGTCCAGCGGGAGCATCTCAAGCGCTTTGAAGTTGCTCCGGGGCCTGCCCGAGCCGAAAGCCCTCGCCTCCATAGCCTCCGCCACCTGCACCGAGCGGTCGAGAGAGTTGGCAAGCAGGGGGATTATCACCGCCGTTCTGTTCCTGATCCGTTGCCTCAGTCCTCCACCTCCCAGCTCCAGTCCCCGCGATTGCTGGACCTCGACGATGCGTGCAGCATCGGCTGCCAGCACCGGGACGAACCTGGTAGATATGGAGGTGACCAGCACCGACTTGTACGGCAGTTTCAACTTCACCAGCACCTGCATCAGGTCGTCGGGATGGATGGTGAGAGTGAGTATGGAGAAGGCGGAGATGGTGGCCAGGAGCCGCAGCGAGTTGCCGATGCCGGAGATTATGGCTTCCAGCGTGACCTGCGGCCTGCCCAGGCCGGGCACGGTGAAGGGAGCTTCGACCAGGACGTGGGCGCCGTGGTAGTTGATGAGGCTGTTTATGACTATGACCAGCGCCCCAAGGAACAAGGCCAGTTTCAGGTATGAGGCCCACTCACGCCATACCTGCGCGGCGGCAACGATGGGAAGCGTGACCAGAAACAGCAGCGCCAGATAGAGCGGGCTATCGAATAACAGGGACAACACCACGATGCCCGCGACCCAGGCCAGCTTGGGCACCGGGCTGAGTTTGTGGATAGCAGTGTTCTTGTTTCGATACGCGATCATTGCGGCGCCTTGGTCACGCCCGCCCCCGTCACCACCGCGCCGAAAGCGTAACGGAACGAATCGGCGCGCTCGGTCAGCGCTTGCGCCGCCAGTTTCACTCCGGCTTCGTCCGTGCCGGAGACCACCCAGACCACATTCTCAGCCGCGCCGACTCCGCTGGGATTCCAGGGGCTCTGGGTCGCCAGCAGCAACCCCGCGCCCTGCTGGTATTCAGCCTGGCGCTTTCCTTGAGCGTTCATTACTTCCAGCTTGCCGTCCTGAAAGTAGGCGAAGAAACCGAGACGCTTGTACACGTGGTTCATCTCCGCGATCAGAGGGTTGTCACTGAGACCGAGGACGATTAGGTTGGTGGCCTCTTTCTGTTTCTGCGCCAGGCCGGCAGAGGACGGAATGACAGAAACGTCTTTGACGCCCATCGCAGCCATTTTCCCCCTCAACGTCTCTGCCTCCTGCTTGAAGGGTGCGTCGTAGACGATGGTGGTGGCATAGCTGTTGCCGTTGTACCCGTTCAGGAACGGCTCAGGGAAAGCCCCGATGGTGGCCGGAACGGAGATACTATATGTCCAATCGTGGTAGTCGAAGTGCAGGACGTCGCCCGGGCGGACCTGGTAGTCCAGGGCGCCGCTCCTGGCGTTGACGCCGTTCACACTGTAGAACCAGTCGCTCCTGGCGGCGCCTCCGGTGTAATTCGAACGCAGGCCCCCGATGGCCTCGACGAAGCCGCCGCCGTAGTTGGTCTCAACCGTGGTGACCTGCTCCAGCGCTTCCATCGCGGAAGTGCCGGCCCCGATCGCAACCTGCTTCTCCAGGATGACCTCTTTGCCGAAGTCCCTGGTGATAGCCACGGTGACCGTGCTTCCAGAAGCGGCCAGGGTCTGACTGTCCGGTGGTGCA
>JAUSJJ010000229.1 GCA_030647705.1 Dehalococcoidia bacterium | reverse complement strand
CTGGGAGCAGTAAGGACGGGCGCCATCGGCGGTGTGGCCATCAAGTACATGTCACGGCCCGATTCGATGCGCCTGGGCATTCTGGGGTCAGGCATCCAGGCACGGACTCAACTGGAGGCGGCAACTTCGGTCCGCCGTTTCGAGCTGGTGAAGGTGTACAGCCCGAACGCCCAGCATCGGCAGAAGTTCGTTGACGAGATGAAGGCAAAGCTGCGTCTCAACATAGAAGCCGTGGCTTCCGCCGAGGAGGCCGTCCGCGATGCGGATGTGCTGGTCAGCGCCACTCCTGCCACCAGCCCTATCTACCAGGCCGCCTGGCTCAAACCCGGCGTGCACATCAACGCGCTGGGCGTAAAGTTCAAGCAGGCGCATGAGATCGACCTGGACGTAGCGGATAGGAGCCAGGTCGTCGCCACCGACTCCCTGGCGCAGGTGGAGGCCTACGGGGACCAGTTCCTGCTGTCTGGCACGCCGCATCAGAAACGGCTCATCGAGCTATGCGACGTCGTCGCCGGCAAGAAAGCTGGGAGGTCGGCGCCGGAGGACATAACCCTGTTCTGCTCGATGGGCCTGGCCGGCACAGAGGTAGTGCTGGCCGACAGGGTGTTCGCGGCAGCCGGGAGGAAGTGAGCCGGCGACAGGCTATCCGGCCTTCCTCTCCACATCCTGGATGAAACTGATGAGCTTGTCCAGGAAGGTCTCGGACTCGCCGCTCTTGTCGTTGTAAAGCATGGCCTCTTTGCCGATGACCATAGCCAGGTACTCCAGGCGCCGCGCAGGGTTCTCCATGGCGGCCTGGTAGTCCGGGTGGGCCGCATTTATCTCGATAGTCTCGCCGTTGAACCGGCTGTGCCGGAGGTTGCCGCTTTCGAACATCACTTCACGCGGCGTGAGAGGCTCCCTGCGGGTACCCTTTGTCTCAGGCTGCTTGCTCCTGTCTCGCTTAGCAGGTGGAGAGGCAGGGGTTTTCCGGGAGGATGCCCGTTGCTCCAGGATGGGCGGCAGCTCCAGGTCTTTGAACTGGTCCTCGTTCAAGACTGCCCTGGCGATCCGGAAGGCTTTGCGCAGGACCTGCGACCGCCTCTCCTGCTCCTTCTGCTCCTGCAGCTTGTTTACCTCTGCCTCCAATTCGGGAGCGATAGTCCCCAGGGCTGCCACGAAGTCCGTCCAGTCCTGGTTCTCCTCGAAGAGCGCGCGTGCGGGAAGCGGCTTCAGAAAGTCGGCGTCGATGTAGCCGCGTAGGTAGCCGCTTGTGAAAATGGTGTTGTCCAGGCCGTAGGCCTGAATAGAGCTCATGTCCTGTACTACGATGACGCCGGTGTGACGGACGCAGAGCTTGCCGCTGCAGAAGGGATCGAACCAGAACTCATAGCGGAACGACTTATCGGAATTGGGCAGGCGGACTTCCTTGGCCGTCCCGCCGATCGGGGGCATGTCGAATTGAAGTGGCTCCACAGCGACGGTCTGTTCCTTGTTGGACAGCGTGAGCTTGAGCAACCCGGCCCTGAGGTAGGGGTCGAACTGCTCCGCGAATACGTGCTTCAGTCGCTCCAGGGCCAGCGGCCCGCGCGGCTTAGTGGGGTCCTGGAACAGGCCTGATATCACGATAGTCATGCCGGGGCTGGAGAGCGATTCTGTGGCCGAGGCCAGGGCGAACTCGGCCTGGTCTGACTCCCTGCGCAGGATGACTTTGATGGTGGGGGACTGGGGTGATTTCTTGCTGTAGAAGGTTGCGGTCCGGCCGATCTGGTTGAAGGCCCAGAGTCCGATGCCGATGTAGCCGATTTGGGGGACTCCCCGTTGCCGTTTGCTGGAGCCTGCCACGCGCCGCAGGACATCCTCGAACTCCGCCTCGTCCATGCCGGGGGAGTTGCAGGCGATGGTTATCTTGTCCCTTTCGAAGCGATATGTGACCTGGCAGGGGTTCTGCGTCCCCGTCTGCTCCCAGGCGCGCAGCCACTCGTCGAGAGCGTTGCTGATGTACTCCTTGAGCGCGTCTGCGGAGTTGTGATAAAGGCTGCCCAGCGCCAGCAAAGCGTTAGCTTTGTTGAACTCAATCTCCATCGTCCGGGACATGTGGCTCCTCCTTGACTTTGTTCCCGCCGATCAACCGTTTCGATTAAGGTGCAACCCGCTCTTTGGGCCATTCTAATGACTGGGCTCCCGGTTGTCAACTGTGCGTCGGTATGAGTTTGGAAACCGTTTTCCACCTGTGTGTGAGAGCAGGCGGCGCAAATTGACAGGGTCCCACTCGGATAGTATGCTGTGAAGCGGGTTCCGCGACAGCCTCTGAAAGGAGCGACAGATGGCACAGCTTCGCCGGCTTTTCCAGCCGGGCAACATCGGCGGCATGGAACTCAAGAACCGCCTGGTGATGGCCCCTATGGCCACCTGGTCCCACGACGCCGATGGCTTTGTGCAGCCGCGCACCCTGGGCTACTACCAGGCGCGGGCGTGTGGCGGCGTGGGCCTGATCATCTGCCAGTCTGCAGTGGTGCTGCCCGAGGCCCGCGCTCCGGGCAGGCTCGCTGTGTGGGACGACAAGTTCATACCGGGCCTCGCTTCAGTGGCCTCGGCCATCCACGCCGGCGGCGGCAAAGGCGCTATTCAGATAACTCATCACGGGACCATTCTGACCCAGCACAAGAAGAGCGTGAAAGGCCCCCCGGAGATCGACGTGGTCGGGGCCTCGCCAGCGCCCTGGGTGTTCAATAACGAAGCGCCACGGGAGGCGTCGCAGAAGGACATCGACCACTTGGTGAACGGCCTCTCCGAGGCCGCACGCCGGGTCAGGGACGCCGGCTTCGATGCAGTCGAGATCGGAGGCGCCCACGGCTACCTGGTGGCGCAGTTCCTTTCGGCCCGCACCAACCGCCGCAACGACGCCTATGGAGGCACTCCGGAGAGACGCGCCCGCTTTGCCTGCGAGGTGGTTTCCGCGATCAAGGCCAGGGCGGGCCGCAACTTCCCCGTCATCTTCCGGATGAGCGCCGACGAGTTCATCGCGGGCGGCATCACCATCGAGGAAGCCAGGATTCACGCAGCCCTGGTGACCGAAGCGGGCGCGGACGCCCTTCATGTTTCAGCCGGCTGCGTGGACACGGCGCACTTGACCAACCCCTGCTATCTCTATCCCGATGCCCTTTTCGCCGACCTGTCCTGGGCCATCAAGCAGGTGGTGAAGGCGCCGGTGATGGCGGTGGGCAAGATACTGGAGCCATCGCTGGCTGAGCGTCTGCTGGAGGAAGGGAAAGCCGACTTCATTGCTATGGGCCGCGCGCTGCTGGCCGATCCTGACCTGCCCCGTAAGGCGGAGCAAGGCAAGCCGGAGGACATCAATCGCTGCATCTACTGCAACAACTGCTGGGACCTGCAGTGGCGCGACAGCTTCAAGCAGAGGGGCCTTTCCTGCACCGTGAACCCGTCGGTGCTGCGCGAGACCGACTTCGATCCGAGGCCTGCCGCGGCGCCCAAGCGGGTGTTGGTGCTCGGCGGAGGCATC
>JAUSJJ010000222.1 GCA_030647705.1 Dehalococcoidia bacterium | reverse complement strand
GGCCGACGACTACGTGACTAAGCCGTTCTCAGCGGTAGAGTTGGCGGCGCGGGTAAGGGCTGCGCTGCGGCGCAGTCAGTCTTACCCTATTGATGGGACATTCTGTTGCGGGGAGATGGTAATCGATTTCGCCCGGCAGAGGGTGACTGTGGCGGGAAAGGAAGTGGAGTTGACCGCCACCGAATACAGACTGGTGACTTACCTGGCGCGGAACGGTGGCCGGGTGCTGACTCCCGATCAGATACTGGAGAAGGTCTGGGGCGAGGCCTATGTTGGCGAGGTCAACCTGCTTCAAGTGAACATGGCCCGCCTGAGGCGCAAGCTGGGGGATGATCCCAGGAACCCGCGTTTCATCTTGACCAGGTCAGGTATCGGCTACCTCATGGCGACGGAAGAGTAGTCTCGCGCAATTCAACGGAGCTTTCCACCCAGGGAAGCTCCGTTTTATGTTACTAGTGTTTTTCGCTCCCCCGCGAAAAGACAGCCACGCAACCGCCGCCGTCAAGCGAACCGGCGGAGTCACAGCGGTTGCCTGCCCTGAATGCCGGCGATGTCCGGCGCCATTTGACTTCATGCGTGGATATTTGGTACTATTTGAAGATTAAGAGTGGCGCCGGACCATTGGCGCCCCGCGGACCGCATTCGATAACGTTCGATGGGCGCCTGCCGGATATGGGTGGTGCGGAGAGTCGTTGAAACACTCTCCGTGTTCGATGCTTGACATTGGCGAAGGAGAGACCATGGGGCAGAAGCAGATATCCGTCTTTATCATCGATGACCAGCCCCTGTTCCGGCAGGCATTGCGGGCCAGTTTGATGCAGATCGAGGACATCAGGGTGGATGGCGACTGTGGGGTCTCGGACGACGCGATTGAATTCGTGGACAGCCTGGCTCCTACCATTGTGCTGGCTGACTCCACCCCGCCGGACCAGAACGGCCTGCGCCTGGTACGGCGCCTTACTCAGAGGTGCCCCAACACCGCGATCATTGTCATGACCCCTCTTGCCGACGACGCCGAGCTCTTTGAAGCGATCCGTTGCGGCGCCGCGGCCTACGTGACAAAGAAGGCCACCGCGGAAGAGATCGTGACTGTGATCCGCAGGGTGCAACAGGGCGATTTTCCCGTTAACGAGAGTCTGATCTCCAGTCCGCGTGTCGCGGAAAGAGTCCTCATGGAGTTCCAGGGGCTGGCCCGCAGCCAGCAACTGCAGAACATTACTGCCCCGCTTTCTCCCCGTGAGATGGAAGTCCTCGAACTGATCCGCGATGGCTTCATGAACAAGGAGATCGCACTCCGGCTCAGTCTCACGGAGCAGACGGTCAAGAGCCATGTCACCTCGATCCTTCGCAAGCTCGACGTCAACGATCGTACCCAGGCGGTGCTGACCGCGGTTCGCCAGGGCTGGATGACGTTGCACCGCGAGGAGACGACCCAGGAAGGTCACCGTGAGCGGATGAAGGTGCTTGTGGTGGATGACCACCAGAAGATCGTTGACGCTGTGACCCTTTGTCTCAAACTGCGCTGGCCCAGCGCCAAGGTGGTGGCTGCATATGACGGCGCCAGTGGCCTTCATATGATAGAAACCGAGAACCCCGATATCGTGATTCTGGACGTGGGTTTGCCCGAGTTGGACGGGCTACAGGTGCTGGAACGGGCGAGACGTTTTTCTCAGATACCGATTATCATGCTCACGGTGCGAGACCAGGATACCGATATTGCCAGGGCATTGCGCCTGGGGGCTGACGACTATGTCACCAAGCCCTTCAGCCACGTGGAGTTTCTGGCCCGGGTCGAGGCGCTGCTGCGTCGTGTGGCCGGAAGGCGGAGTGGTGAGCAGGGACCGTCGTCCGATGTCGGTTTCGATCTGCAGGCCTTGAAGCCGATCAAGTGACTGATAAAGCGCGTGCCAGAAGTCCGCGGCGCCGGCTGGCCGAGCTTTGTTTCGACCTGGTGTATAATCCCATATACGATGCGACGACGGCCCGCCTCAGCCCTTACCAGAGGTTTCAGGACGGCTGTGTCGGCAAGCTGCGGCTGAGTGAGGGCGACCGTGTGCTGTGCTTGGGCACGGGCACGGGTAACGAGATCGTGCGAATAATGGAGGGGAACGCCGCTGTCAGCGTAGTGGGGGTGGATATCTCCCGGAAGGCGC
Source organism: Dehalococcoidia bacterium (assembly GCA_030647705.1). GTDB lineage: Bacteria > Chloroflexota > Dehalococcoidia > JAUSJJ01 > JAUSJJ01 > JAUSJJ01. The sequence continues at coordinate 2,408 of JAUSJJ010000222.1, read as the reverse complement.
TGCAGCGTGCGCGCGCCAAGGCCCGCAGGCTGGGGAAACCCGTGGAACTGCACCGGATGGATGCACAGCAGTTGGGTTTCCCTGACCGGAGCTTCGACGCAGTCGTCTGCCTGCATGTCATGGGCTTTCTCAGGGAGGACAAGATGGCTACGTCGGAGATCTTCAGGGTGCTGAAGGACAGCGGCCAGTTCGTGGTGACGTTTCCGAGCGGGAACGGTTTGCTGAAGCTGGGCGCTGAGGCGGGCCAGGGGGTGTTGCGTAAGGTCAGAGCCGGCAGGTGGGGCCAGGCGATCCGTGACCTGGCCGCACTGACCGTCGGGGGCCTGGTCAACATCCCGGTTTCCTGGTGGGTCAAGCCACGGGGCGGCTTCTATTCCCGGCGGCAACTGGATGAGATGTTCTCATCTCTCCGTCTGGGGCGCTGGCAGGTAGAAGAGGATGACGTTTACCAGGAGTTCATCGTCTGGGGGGCAAAGTAGGGGGTATAATGCGTTCTGAAGCTACGTTCTTGAGGTCCGCCGACCTGCGCAGCGTCCGGCAGCGGTATTGCGGCTTCCTCGACCTGTCGGTGGAGGAGTTCATGCAAATCCAGCAGCACCTTCTGGAGGAGCAGATGGAGCTGGTTTCGGGCAGCGTGGAATCGGAGAAGCTGCCAAACTGGCGGAAGTCAGCCAAAGTGGACAACTTCCGGCGGCTGTTGCCTTTGACCACCTACCCCGACTATGCCAAGTTCCTCAGCAGCGATCAGCGTGTCTGTTTCGATGGCGACCCGCAGTGGGTCCATACTTCGGCCCCCGGCGGCAGTTTCAAACGTGTTCCCTGGACGCTCAGGTTTCAGAAAGTACAGGCCCGTAATGTGGTGGCGGCGTTGATACTGTCGTCGGCTTCCGGCGGGCACGAGATCATGACGAAGCCACATCTGAAGGTGGTGTCCATCCTGCCGGACAAGCCTTTCGCTTCTGCTTACCTGGCATCCGACTTGAAGGAGCAGTTCCATGCTCAGATCATTCCTGCTCAAAATGGTGATGGAGCAATGCCGTTTCGCAACAAGGTCGACGCGGCGCTAATGCAGGCGCTGAGCAGCGACATCGACTTTGTGATCTGCATGACCAGCACGTTGCTGCGGCTCAGTGACAGGGCCGTGAGCATGTTCGGAGATGGGAAGGTCCCACTTGGAGTCACCCAGTTGCACCCGATGGTATCCTGGCGGCTGCTGCGCAGCCGGTTCAACGCCCGCCGTCCCCTCGTGCCCGGCGACCTGTGGTCCCCCAAGGGAATAGTCGGCTGGGGCGTGGACAGCGATACCCTGGAAGACAAGATAGCCAGGCAATGGGGCAAGCCGCTCTTCCAGATGTACGCATCGAGCGAGTCCGGGATCATGTCCATGCAGGAATCGCCCAGGGCGCCGATGGCCTTCCTGCCTGACAGCGTTTTCCTGGAGTTCTTGCCCCACAGCGAACTGGGGACGGGCGGGGATTCTGGCACGGTGCTGATCGACGAAGTCGAGGACGGCAAGCTGTACGAGCCAGTTGTTACCAGCTTCTATGGCATGCCGCTGTTCAGGTACAGGCAGGGCGATCTGGTCAGGATACACAAGAGCGGCAAGGGGAACAAGGCGCCTCGCATGGTGTTCCACGGCCGTGCGGATGATGTCATCGACGTATACGGCATCGCACGCCTCAATGGCGAGACTGTGGCGCGCGCGGTGGCGGCGGCGGGTACCGGCCACAATTGCTGGTGCCTGCGCAAGGAATACGAGAAGGATAGGCCGGTGCTGAAGTGGTACGTTGAATTGGGTGATAGCGCCCATGCGGCTGAATTGAAGCACCGCTTCCACAGGGAACTGATGAACGCCGACCAGCACTACAGGGAGGCGGTGTATACAGTTGCGCTTAACCCGGTGAGGCTGGCGCCCCTGCCCTTGGGCGCCTTCAAGCAGGTGTTGGCGCAGAACCATCTGGAGCAAACCCAGGTGCGCATGAATCCCCCTGATGCTGTGGTACAGGGGCTTCTTAAGGTGGTGGGGCAGGTCCAATGACGGCCTACCAGGTACTACCGCTTCTACAGGGGCTGTTCTCCTCTGTCTTGTTCTTCCTGGTGGCCAGGCACGACCAACGCTCAACGCTGAACCGGCTGTTCCTGCTCTTCCTGGGCGGAATGGCGTTCTGGGGCTTTTCCATAGGTGGCATGCGGCTCAGCCCCAACCTGCAGCAAGCGCTGTGGTGGGAACGGGCCTCTCTCTCCCTGATCGGCCTGACCGGCGTGGCGTTCTATCTTTTCGTTCGCCGTTACATAGGCTTGAGGTGGTCCTGGGGCGGTTACCTGGCGGTTGGCTTCCTCGTCGTCACTGTGGTTGTCGCGCCCACTGGACTTCTGGTGGAAGGCATGGCGCAGGACGTGTATGGCAA
>JAUSJJ010000216.1 GCA_030647705.1 Dehalococcoidia bacterium | reverse complement strand
ATCGCTACCGCCGAACGTGGTGGAGGCGGCGGAGCACCGTTCTTCCGCCTGCGACCTGTTCCTGATGATCGGATCGTCGCTGGCAGTCTACCCCGCCGCCCTGATGCCCCGCCACGCGTTGAAAGCCGGAGCGAAGCTGGTCATCGTCAACCTCACGCCCACTCCCCTCGACGATAAGGCAGAGGTCTTGATCAGGGAGAAAGCAGGCGTGGCGTTGCCGCGAATTGTGGAGAGGGTGCGGCAAGAGTTAGCGACGTAAGGCAGAGTGTCCGCCAGATTGACGTCGCACGTGTTTCGTCGCGCCGAACGAAGCTGCCGTCAGAGAGCCCCCAGATTTGACATCAAGCCTGTTTCAAGCTAAAATGCTCTGGTTGTCTGATTGCCCGAAACTCATCCTGCTATCTTATTCACGGAGGCGGAATGAACACCACTGAGTTCCTTTCCATCAGCAGCGCCATCGTGCCTGATAGAACGGCCATCATCTCTGAGGGCAAGAAGTTCACCTTCGGGCAATTGAATGAGAGGGTGAACCGGCTGGCTAACTCCATGGCCAAGATGGGAGTGCAGAAGGGTGACCGGGTGGCCATCGTCCATACTAACTGCAACGAGTACGTGGAAGCGTACTTCGCTACCGCCAAGCTCGGCGGCATTTTCGTACCCCTCAACTTCCGCGCCAAGGCCGACGAGCTGTCGTACATGGTAGGCTACGCCGAGGCGGCTGCGCTGTTCGTGGGAGACCGCTACATCGACCTGGTGAAGTCCGTACGCAATACGCTGGGCTCGGTGCGACACATCGTGTCCATCGGCTCCAAGCAGCCGGACATGCACTACTACGACGACCTCATCGCCTCCGGCTCGCCCGATGAAGTGACCACCGAGCTCGATGACAATGACACGACTATCCTGATGTTCACCGCCGGCACCACTGGCCGGCCCAAGGGCGTCCCGCTCATCCACAATGCCTTCGGCATCTACATGCTGGAGAACGTGGCCACGCCGGATCCAGATGTGTCCGAGGTCAACCTGCTGACCGTGCCTCTATATCACGTGGCCGGAGTCCAGGCCATGCTGGCCGGCGTCTACGGAGGCAGGACACTGGCCATGATGAAGCAGTTCGAGACCAAGGACTGGCTCAACACAGTCCAGAAGGAAAAAGCCAACCGCGCCATGCTGGTACCCACCATGCTCAAGCGCGTCATAGACGACCCCGATTTCAAGAAATACAACATCAGCAGTCTCAAAGTTGTAACTTACGGCGCCGCTCCGATGCCCTTCGAGGTGATCAAGAAGGCCATCGAAGTGATGCCGGACGTCCAGTTCATCAACGCCTTCGGGCAGACCGAGACCGCATCGACCATCCTCATGCTCGGGCCGGAAGACCACAGGATAGTCGGCACGCCGGAGGAGAAAGCGAAGAAGCTCAAGAGGTTGCAGTCCTCCATCGGCAAGCCCATGGCTGACGTCCAGGTCAGGATCATAGACGAGGCCGGCAAGGAAGTGGCTCGTGGCGAGACCGGTGAGATCGTGGCCAAGGGCCCCAGGGTCATGGGTGGCTACTGGAAGGACCCCGAGAAGACAGCCAAGACCATCAGCAAAGAGGGCTGGCTGCACACCGGAGATATGGGCTACATGGATGAGGACGGCTACGTATTCCTGGCCGGCCGCGGCGACGACATGATCATCAGGGGTGGTGAGAACATCTCGCCGGAAGAGGTGGAGCACGTGCTCCAGTCCCATCCCTGCATTGAAGAGTGCGCCGTCATCGGCGTTGCGGATGAGGAATGGGGCCAGCAGCCGAGAGCCGTAGTGGTGCTCAAGAAGGGCATGAAAGCTACTGCCGAGGATATCATGGAGCATTGCAGACAGAACCTGTCGAGCTTCAAGAGGCCTCGCTCTTGTATCTTCATCGATGAGCTGCCCCGGAATCAAATGGGCAAGATTCTGAAGAAAGAGCTTCGAGCCAAGTTCGGCAAGGACTGATCTCGAACGATCAACCGCACCACGGTCTTATCGGGACAGGGTCAGGCATCCGAAGAATTCAGTTTCGTGAGAAAGCACCCGGCAAATCCGAACGTCAGCACCTTTAAGGAGGCACAGCGAATGGCAGGCGGTTACATGGGCAAGATCCTCTGGGTGGACCTATCCAGAGGCAAGCTAACTGAAGAGGTCCCCAGCGAGAAGCTGTGCAAAGACTTCCTGGGTGGATATGGCATTGGCGCCAAGCTGCTTCTGGACAGGCAGCAGCCCAAAGCTGACCCGCTCGGCCCGGACAACATACTGGGCTTCGTCACCGGCCCGCTTACCGGCACACCCAGCTTGTTCGGCAGCCGCTACACCGTAGTGGCCAAATCGCCGCTCACAGGCACCTGGGGCGATGCCAACAGCGGTGGAGACTTCGGCCCTGGCTTGAAGTTTGCCGGGTTCGATGCGGTATTTTTCACCGGAGTTTCCCCCAAGCCCGTTTACCTCTTCCTTAACGAAGGTAAGGCGGAACTCAAGGACGCTGCCGCTCTGTGGGGCAAGGACGCCGCCCAGACCGAGGACGCCCTCAAAGCCGAGCTCGGGGACGATGTCAAACTGAGCTGTATCGGCCCGTCCGGTGAGAAGCTATCGCTCATCTCCTGCATAGTGAACAACAAGGGCAGGGTTGCCGGCAGGTCAGGATTGGGCGCAGTGATGGGCTCCAAGAAGCTGAAGGCAGTAGTGGCCAAAGGCAAAATGGAAGTCCCTGTCGCGGACAAGGCCAAGGTGGATGAGATCAGAAAGCAATACCTGCCCACCATGACCGGCTTCCTCTTTGACACGTTGAAGAACTTCGGCACCGGCGGGTTGACCGCCGGCTCCCTTCAGAACGGAGACGCCCCCATAAAGAACTGGGCCGGCTCTGCGCTGGACTTCCCCAATCCCGCTGCGGTCAGCGACAAAGCCATCACCGACCTCCAGCAGAGGAAATACGGCTGCTGGCGCTGCCCCATAGCCTGCGGCGGCCTGATGAAGAAGGGCACCAAGTACAACTATCGCGAAGGCGTGCACAAGCCGGAGTACGAGACGATCGTGGCCTTCGGCGGCATGTGCGTGGTCGACGATCTCGAGGCCATCACTATGGCCAACGAAATCTGCAACACCTACGGCCTGGACACCATCTCGGCGGGCGCTACCGTAGCCTTCGCCGTGGAATGCTTCGAGAAGGGGCTGCTCACGCTGGAGGACACCGACGGCATCGAGCTGAAGTGGGGCAACGCCAAGGCCATGCTCCAGATGACCGAGAAGATGGCCAAACGGGAAGGCAAGCTGGGCGACATCATGGCGGATGGCGTGAAGAAGGCCTCAGAGAAGATCAAAGGCTCCGAGGAGTTCGCCATCCACATCCAGGGACAAGAGCTGCCCATGCACGACCCCAAGCGCTTCATGCACTACGGCGGCACCTACAAGGGCGATGCCACTCCAGCGCGCCACACACAGGGCTCCGAGGGCTACCGCGCGCCTGGCTTGGACGTTCCCGCCTTCGACAAGAAGGCCTTCGCGGGACGCGGGCCGGCGCACAAGTTCACTGCGAACATGGTTCACGTGGTCATGTCAGCCGGCTGGTGCACCCTGGGCTACCAGTGCGTGGACTTCAAGGCGTTCCATGGGGAGCTGAACGCGGTGACCGGCTGGAATCTGAGCATCGAGGATATGAACAAGCTGGGCGAGAGGATCGCCAACGCCAGGCAGGCATTCAACGTCAGGGAAGGGCTCAACCCCGTCCAGTTCCAGGTGCCGGGCAGGGTCAGCGGCAAGACGCCGATGGCGGCAGGCCCGCTCGCTGGCAGAAGCGTCGACATGGAAACCCTTGCCAAAGACTACTACGCGTCGATGGACTGGGACGTCACCACGGGCAAGCCGAGCAAAAAGAAGCTGGAAGAGCTTGGCATGCACGACATCGCCGAGGCGCTATACAAGTAGCACGGTTCGCTCAACGTAAACAAGAACCCTGGCGGA
>JAUSJJ010000214.1 GCA_030647705.1 Dehalococcoidia bacterium | reverse complement strand
GCCGCTATTGGCGAAGTGGTGCTCTTCGTCCGTGGAGACCATCATCAGGACTCTATCGGGGCCGTAACCCTTCTTCTTGAGGTCGATAGCCCTGTCTACGGCGCCTTCTCTTATTGTCACTGCAGTCCACTCGATGCCTTCTCGCTTCAACCCCGCCTTGGCCAGACGGCTCAGGAAGAACTTGTCGTGGACTCCCTTGAGCACCTCTTCAGCGTCTTTGAACTGGGGCATCGCTCGCGGGCTGCCTAGGTTCGTCGCCTCAAGACGCTTCACCCCCGCCAGGGCGAGCTCCTGCAGATAGTAGATCTTGGCCTCAGTGGGAACGGTAAACTCTTCGTGCTGAATGCCGTCCCTGATGGTGATATCCGCAACTGTTACCTTCTTCGGCATCCTGGGATTGACTTTGAACATATCGTGCTCAGACAACGCATCCTCCTTGCATAGCTGGGACCCCGAGCCTTGAGTGATCGTGTAGGGCCGAAACCACACTACCCCCTGATAGACCTGGGCAGCAGCATCTGGTGTTGGGGACAAATGCTGCGCGGGTTCTGATAACAACTCCGGGTGAAAGCGATCGAGTAGGCCCTCATTTGCTTGAAGGGTACCACCTCGTCCACAAACCCGGCTTTGGCGCAATACTGCGGCCTTGACTGGTCGTAGTACTGCTTGGCCAGGGCGTTCATCTTGCCGATGACCGGATCGAGGCTGTTGCCGGAGTCTTTTTCCTTCACCAGCCTGCGGGCAAACGCGGCCACCGCTGCCGTCTCTCCGTGCATCACATAGATCTCAGTGGTCGGCACTCCCAACGTGAAAGCGTTGTTCCTGGTAGCCTGGGGGCCACCCATTACATAGTGCGCAGCGGCAGTGCCTTTTCTCAGGACTACGCACATCATGGGAACGCCGGAGCTCTCTATGGAGTAGATCAGCGACTGCCCCAGCCCCAGCAGCTCCGCCTGTTCGGCGATATCGCCTACGTCGATCCCGCTTGTATCCTGGAACCAGATGATGGGCACCCTGTCCCGCCCGCAGAGGGTGACCATCTCGTTCATCTTGATCAGGCCCTCGCGGTACAACTTGCCACCGATGCCACTGTACTTGCCCTCGGCATAGCGGGGGTACCCCGCGGGCATCAGCCCTTGCCGGTTGCCAATGATGCCGACAGGGAAGCCGTCCATCTTGGCCAGGCCGCAGTAGATCTCTGGCCCGTACCCCGGCTTATATTCCATGTGTTCGCTGCCATCCACGACCCTGGACAACACCTGCTCGATGCTGTAGCCACGTCGCTGGTTGAACGGGACCAGATAGTTCAACTCATCACCCTGGTAAAGCGGCTCCGCCGGCTCGTCCACTCTGAACGTCGAGGCATCGTATCGGGGCAGGCCGGCAACACATTTCTTGATGGCTTCCAACACACCTTCTTCGGTATCGAATACCTCGCGCATGAAGCCTGTCTTGTCATGATGTATCTTGACGCTGCCCGGCGGAACTTCTTTGAACTGCCTGGTCGCATTGATCAACGACTCGGCATCCTCCGATTCAAAACGCCCCTTGGGAGACATTCCGCTGACGATGCCACTGCCGCCCACCGCCATGTTGGACTTGGCGTGAGCGAAGATAATGGCCGGACTGATGGCGTGATAGCCGCCGCCGGCAGGATTGGTGCCATACATGCCTACGATAACGGGTATCCCCTTCTGGATCAGCTCCGCATGGCGGAAGAACGGCCTGCCGCCCAGCCTCCTTCCGGCGTACACCTTCTCCTGCTCGGTCAGCTTGACGCCGCTGCAGTTCAGTACCCAGACCAGCGGAATGTGCAGGCATTCGGCGATGTCCTGAGCGCGGAATATGTGCTCCGCCTGCCCTGGAATCCAGGCCCCGGCAAGCACCTTATTGTCAGAGGCGATAATCGAAGCGTATCGGTTGGCTATTCTGCCCAGGCCGGTAATTACTCCGGTGGTACCCTCCACGTTGTCCTGGGGATCATACAGGCTGTTCAGAGGCAGAAAAGTCCCCGCGTCCACCAGGGCATCGATTCGCTCCCAGGCGGTCTTCTCCCCCCGTTTGTGCAGGTCTTCAGCCGGTATGCCGGCCTGCTTCCTCCTGGCAAACGCCTCCGCCAGTTGCTTTTCTACCTGACCGATCTCCTGGGCGTTGGCCTCGTCTCTCTCCCTTTCCCTGAGCTCTCTGCCCAAATGGGCCATTCCTTGGAAATACTGTTTCACTGCCGGCTTTCCTCCCGTTCTCTGAAGTCTGCCACAGTTTGTTCCAGGGCTGCCACCACGCCAACACGATATCTCGGGTCTCTGTACAGTCTTGCGTCGGTCTCCATCTCCCTTTGCACAAAAGCATATTCATCAAACGTCGATGGATCGTAGTCCTCGAGCAGTCCACGCAAAGCCTTGATCGATTGTGGCGCCAGCGGTCTGCCCAGCTTGCCGATCTCCTCCTGCACCTCGCGCAGCGGCCTCCCCCAAAGATGGGCGTAGTTCTCAGGATTGGCCCGTCTGGCGATTTCCGCGGAGACATCCTCGCCTTCGTCCATGTTCCTTCTATCCTTCTCCATCACCTTGGAGACCTTATCTACGGGGCACGTAGCCAGTTCCAGAGCCTTCGGCAGCAGGAGCAGCCCGGTCTCCTCGTCATGAGCGTCCAGCGCCTTTTGGTATTCGGCATTGTCCACTTCCGGTCGGTCCGTCTTCTGTTTCCTGGGAAAGGGCAGCGGCACGTTGACTACCTCGTTGGCCACGCCGATCTCTTTCAGCTTGCCGGCCTTCACCTCTCTGCCCAGTTCAGCCATATACGCCGCGTTGGGCAACCCGGCCTTGACCAGCATTCTGGCCACGCCTGACCAGCCGGGGATGATCCCGAGCATCGCCTCGCTGAAACA
>JAUSJJ010000202.1 GCA_030647705.1 Dehalococcoidia bacterium | reverse complement strand
GACCCGTCCGCGTTCATGCTCCAGATGTTGTCCTTCCCCTGGTCGGAGCGCTCGAAGACTATCTTCTTGCCGTCCGATGAGAAGCGCGGAGAGGCATCGAAGGGCGAGTCGTTGGTGAGGTTGACGGCTTTGGAGCCATCGATATTCATGATCCAGACATCGCTGTTGCCGGTGTCACGGGTAGAGATGAACAGTATCCTGGTACCGTCCGGAGAGAAGGAGGGATTGGTGTCCTCGGGCGGTGACGGTGGGGGACCGGGCGTGGGAGTGGCGCCCGGTGCGGGCGTGGGCGTCTCGGTTGGCGACGGCGTCGCCGTGGGAGTGGGTATTGGGGTGGGCGTCGGCGCCGGCGTGGACCCGGGCGCCGGTGTGGCCGTTGGGGCAGGCGCCGGTGGTTGGCCTACGACGTGCGGCTCGGACCCATCGGCATTCATGATGATGAGCTGCGATGGGCCCTCAAGGTTGGAGGAATACACGATCTGTTTGCCGTCTGGAGACCAGTTGGGGGAGTAGTTCTCTCCAAAGCCATAGCTCTGACTCAGGTTTGTCTGCTCAGTGCCGTCTGCATTCATCACAAAGACATCCGGGCCGCCATCGCGCGTGGAGATGAAAACCATCTTCTTGCCGTCCGGCGACCAGGCAGCCAGGCTGTCCTCGCCTGCCTGGTTGGTCACGTCCACGCGCCCGGAGCCGTCTGTATTCATGACCCAGATATCCGAATCCGCGGCCCCGCTCCGATTGGACGAGAAGGCTACTTTCTTGCCGTCCGGGGAGAAGGCCGGAGCAAAGTCGATGGCGCCCAGGGGAGTCAGGCTGCGTCGGTTCTTGCCGTCCGCGTCCATAATGTAAATCTGCGGGTCTACTCCCCGGTAGGCTTCATAGGCCAGCTTGCCCAGGCGTGGCGGCGTGGGTGTCGCCGGGCTTGAACAGGCAGCCAGCACGGGCGCCAGTAACGACATGAGCGCAAAGAGCACTACGATCCGTTTCATCCATATCCCTTTCTTTCGGTCACTTTTCGCACGCGGTTCCCGTCGGCCGGCACAGCGACGTGAGCCCCAGCTCAACCTCTTCAATCGTCGCATCGGCGGTCGATGCGCCGGCCGTGAGGCCGACCCTCGCCTTGCGTGCAAACCAGCGGGGCGCCAGTTCGTCCGCTGTCTCTATGTGGTGGGTCTCCACTCCCGTCGAAGCGCAGACCTCCGCCAGACGGCGCGTATTGGCGCTATCGTGTCCTCCCACCACTATCATGAGGTCAACCCGTCTCGCCACGTCCAGGGCAGCGGCCTGGCGCTTCTGCGTGGCGCTGCAGATAGTATTGAAGACGCGGAACTCCGCCGTCCGCTCCAGGCCCAGGGCTAGCAGCTTGCCCGCAAAGCCAGCGAATCCGGCCGGGCTCTGGGTGGTCTGTGACAGCAGGCCCACCTTGCGCGGCAACCTGCCCACCGTGGCAGCGTCCAGAGTGGCCACTCCACCGCCCCGCGCCCAACCCAACACCCCCTGTATCTCAGGGTGGGCCGCATCGCCATAGATCACGACCATGAACCCGGCTTCCGCCAGGTTCTCAGCCGCCTCCTGCGCGCTGCGAACGAAAGTGCAGGTGGTATCGACGATCCGCAATCCCCGGGTCCGCATGGCCTCGATGGTCTGCGGGCCGACGCCGTGCGAGGAAATCACTACCGTGGGAGCGCTGACCTGGTCCAGGCTCTGGGCGACCCGTATCCCTTTCTCGGCCAGATGAGAAACCACCCAGCGGTTGTGCACCAGCGCCCCGAGACTCTGGATCTGGCCGCCTTCTGCGGCGGCCTTCCGGGCCATTTCAATGGCGCGTCTCACGCCGGGGCAAAAGCCCATTTCACTGGCTCTGAGTATCTCCACGTCCATCCTTGCTCAAGAAATCGCCTGCGCCAGTCCGTTGCCATAGGCGCCCCGGTAGCTTTCCGGCAGCAACTCGGCGACCCGTTTCATCATCGTGTCCGTGGCCTCGGAGAGAGACGCTTTGGTGGGCCTGCCCCCTGTGGAAGGCAGGAAGAATGGCTCACCGATTCTCACTGTGATACGGGGCCGGGACAAGATCACTCCCAGGCCTTTGAACTTCTCGGTACCGGTGATGGCTACCGGCAAAATCATCGCACCGGAACGCAGCGCGATCAACGAGGCCCCGACCGAGGCGGAACTCATCTGAGCGCTGGCGCTTCGCTTCCCTTCAGGGAACATGCCAAGCGCCAGGCCTTGCTTCAGGGTCGTGTCCGCGTGGTGCAGCGCCTTGCGGTCAGGCTCTCCGCGCCGCACTGGAAAAGCGCCGTAGCTCCTGTAACTCCAGCCCCACTTCGAGCGGAACAGTTCCTCCTTGGCCATGAAGACAACCCTGCGAGGCAGACTGGCAGCCAGCGTCGGAGGGTCGATCATGCTGAGGTGGTTGGACACCACGATAACGGGGCCGCTGGCCGGAACCCTTTTTCCGCCCTCGACTTTCCATCTGCAGAAGCCCAGCAACACACCCTTCATCAGGGAAGTCATCAGGGCATAGAACATCGAGACTAGCATGAGCCTATCAGCCGGAGCACTCTCTCCGCCACCTTCTCCATGGCCATTTTGTCAGTGTTGATGATGGTTGCGCCAGGGGCGGGCGTCAGCGGGGAGTCCTTGCGTTCCCTGTCTACTTTGTCCCTCTTCTGGACATCTTCCAGGACTTTCTGGTAGTCCACCTGGCCGCCCTTGCTCGTCATCTCCAGATGCCTGCGCCTCGCCCGTTCCGCCACGGAGGCCATCAGGAACAGCTTGACCTCCGCCTGGGGCAACACTATGGTGCCGATGTCGCGTCCCACCATTACGACCTTGCCGCCCTGGGCCAGGTAGCGTTGCTTCTCGACCAGGGCCAGCCGCAGGCCCGGTACCCGCGACACAATGGGGACGGCTGCCTCCACTGAAGGGTCGGTCAGGCCGTTTGAGGAGGGGGCTGTTCCGTGTACCCCGGCGCCGCCTGGCCCGTGGTTGTCGATGGCGAGCGCCTCCACGGGAGTCCGCCGCGCCAAGTCGGTTAGAGCCTGCTCGTCTGCCAGGTCGATTTGACGTTCCAGCGCCAGCCTGGTCAGCGAGCGGTACATGGAGCCGGTATCGATGAAACGATAGCCCAGCTTTCGGGCCAGGAGCCTGCCCAGGGTACTCTTGCCCACGGCCGCCGGGCCATCTATGGTGATCAAAGAAGGTTTCGACAACTCTCTATGCCTGCTGTTTAGATGCACGGTATTCTATTATAATATGCCGGGGCCGGCAAAGTAAACCATCGCACCGGCGAAAGCCGGTGTCCAGAGGGGTGTCGTGGTCGCCGTGTCACTCTGAGCGGCAGCGAAGAGTCTCGCAGCCTGATTGCACAGGACGACGAGATTCTTCACCCGTCCCGACAGGTCGGGACTCGTTCAGAATGACAGGAAATCCCGTGCCAACAGGAGGTCAACATGAACCAAACAGCATGTGCGGTGTTTCTGGTCACGGCCAGTTCGGAGGAGGAGGCAAAGAAGATAGCCCATCTGCTCCTGGAGAAGCGCAAGGCCGCTTGCGTCAACATCGTGCCAGGCGTGATCTCATCCTACTGGTGGAAAGGGAAGCTGGAGTCCGCTTCAGAGAGCCTGCTCATCATTAAGAGCAAAGCATCGCTGGCGGATGAGATCGTGGAGATGGTGAAGTCAGTCCACAGCTACCAGGTACCGGAGATAGTCGCCCTTCCCATCATCGCCGGCAACCCCGACTACCTGGCCTGGATCGGGGATGAGGTGAGGGGAGGGTAGCGTGACGTTGCTTTGCCGTTAACCATACCGACGAAAGTCGGTATCAAGACGGTGGGGAGTGGGGTTCCCTGGATTCCCGCTGGAGTTTACCCCGTACCGCGATACGGGGCGGGAATGACAAGATCAGAGCCCCGATTTCATGCGGGATG
>JAUSJJ010000200.1 GCA_030647705.1 Dehalococcoidia bacterium | reverse complement strand
CTCGCTGTGCCACTCCTCTTCCAGACCCTTGATCTTTTCTTCAAGCTTAAGCTCACGCTCACGCAGCTCCGCGGCGCGGTCGTATTCACGGTTGGCCAGGGCGGCATCCTTGTCTTTGCGAATGCCGTCCACCAGATGCCGGGCTTCCTTCACCGGGATGGGCATACTGCGATGCTTGATGCGCACGCGCGAAGACGCCTCGTCAACAAGATCGATGGCCTTGTCCGGGAGAAAGCGGTCCGGGATATAGCGGGCGGCCAGGCTCGCCGCGGCTACCACGGCCTCATCGCTGATGACCAGGTTGTGGTGATCCTCGTAGCGGGACTTGACGCCCCTCAGTATCTCGACGGTCTGTTCGACAGTGGGTTCAGCCACCAGAACCGGCTGGAACCTGCGTTCCAAGGCGGCATCCCTCTCCACGTGCTTGCGGTAGTCATCCAGGGTTGTAGCGCCGATGCACTGCAATTCGCCTCTTGCCAGAGACGGCTTGAGGATGTTGGCGGCGTCCACCGCCCCCTCGGCGGCGCCGGCGCCGACCAGGGTGTGCAGTTCATCGATGAAGAGGATGCAGTTGCCGGAGGACTTTATCTCTTCGATTACCTTCTTCAGGCGCTCCTCGAACTCACCGCGGTATTTCGTCCCTGCGACCAGTGAACCGACGTCCAGGGTGACCAGGCGCTTGTTTTGCAGGGTGTCCGGCACGTCCCCGCCGATAATGCGCTGGGCCAGGGCCTCAACGATGGCCGTTTTGCCCACTCCGGGCTCCCCGATTAGAACCGGATTGTTCTTGGTGCGCCGGCTCAATATCTGGATTACCCGCTGTATTTCCTTTTGCCGCCCGACGACCGGGTCCAGCTTCCTGGCCTGGGCTGCCTGGGTCAGATCGATGCCGAGCTGGTCCAGAGTCGGGGTGCGGCTCTGGCTGCGGGCGCCGCCACGGGCTTCAGGCGTGCTCTGGGCCAAGATGCGGTTGATCTCAGCGCGCACCTTCTCCAGGTTCACGCCGAGGCTCTCCAGCACGCCGGCGGCCACGCCTTCACCCTCCCGCAGCAGCCCGAGCAGCAGGTGTTCGGTACCGATGTAGTGATGCCCCAGGCGACGGGCTTCATCCACGGCCAACTCGATGACTTTCTTGGCCCTTGGGGTCAGTCCTATCTCTCCCGGAACGGGATGTTCGCCCCGACCAATGATGAATTCAACCGCAGCCCTGACCTTGGGCAGCTCCACTCCCAGGTTGTTAAGAACCCGCGCGGCCACGCTTTCGCCTTCGCGAACCAGGCCCAGCAGAATGTGCTCCGTGCCAATGTAGTTATGGTTAACGCGCTGAGCCTCTTCCTGGGCCAGGGTGAGAACCCTGCGTGCGCGCTCTGTGAACTTCTCGAATCTGCTTCCGCTCATATCACCAACCTCCGAACCAAGACATCCACTCGCATGAACAGCTTTGCGTCTACTTCTCCACCTCGGCTTGCTTCAAACTCAACCCCAGGCGATGCCGTTCCGGCTCGATCTTCACGATCTTGAAGGTGCGCACGTCCCCCTCCGTGACTATTTCCTTGGGGTGCTGCACTCTTCTATCAGCCAGTTCCGAGATGTGGACCAGACCCTCAACCGGGCCCTCAATACGGACGAAAGCTCCGAAGGTGGTCAGTTTTGTCACTTTGCCTTGAATAAGCTCGCCTATTTTGTACTTCGCTGCAATCTCTTCCCAAGACTCTGTTTGCGCCCGACGCAGACTCAAAGCAATGCGCTTTGTCTCAGGGTCGACCCGCATAACGTAGACTTCAACCTCCGCCCCGACCGCAAGTGATTCCTCCGGTGACTTATCCTGCTCCCATGCCAGCTCGGAGCGATGGATGAGGCCGTCGGCTCCGCCCAGATCGACGAACACGCCGAAGTCCCGAATACCTGTAACTCTTCCTTTGCGTACCTGACCTTCGCGGAGCTCGCCGAGCAGCACGTCCTTCTGCTGCGAGCGCCACTGCTGCATGGCCGCTCTCTCCGAAAGGATGACGCGGTTGCGCTTCTGGTCTATTTCCACGACCTTCAGCTTGAGCCGCTTGCCCACCAGCGTGGCCAAGCCCTCTCCGTCGGCCTCGGTCCTGGAACGGATGCTGGAGACCTGTGAGAGTGGCACGAAACCCCTGATCCCTTCCACATCGACGAGTAGTCCGCCTTTGTTAAAACCCAACACATCAGCCTCAAACATCTCGCCCTTTTGAAGCTGTTGTTCCAGGACAGCCCATGCCCGCAGCCCTCTCGCCCTGTCTATGGAAAGCACGATCTGGCCTTCCTCGTTCTCCCCACCCAGCACCTGGGCAAATACCTTGTCGCCGACCTTCAAATGACTGAGAGCGTCGGGTGTCAGCGTTCTCATCTCTGACATCGGAACGAATCCCTCGGACTTGGATCCGACGTCCATGAGGACCCCGTCCTTATCCACCCGCATGACTACCCCTTCCACCATGCTGCCTCCGTGAAGGGTTTGCATGCCGCTGGCCTTATCGTCCAGCATGTCTTCCATGCCCTTATGGGGATGTTCCGCCACAGACGGGGTCGCTGCTGGAGTCGCCGTAGAGTCGGCGGCATCTTGAACCGGTACGCTTTGCTCTTGCTTTAACTGATCGTCCATGCTGTTTTCTGCTACTTTAGATTACGGCTCGCTGCCAACCAGAGTTCCAAAGCTGCGGTCGGCGCATCTAAATTGTAACATAGCCACGGAGAAAAGGAAAGGGTTCAGGCCTTGACGGCCTGAACCCTTATGAAGATGCCTCCCGGCAGCGGTCTATTTTCCCAGAAAGTTACCCCTCGAGTATCGTCGACGCTGGGGCGTTTCACTTCCGTGGTCGGGAAGGGAACGGGTGGTGCCACCCCGCTCTAACCACCGGAAAGCATTTTCACGTATTATAGCGCGACTTCCGGGGCCTGTCAATGGCCCCTTGGGCGGCGCTCTCAAGAATAGCGATTGAATTTGTAGGCCGGATTTCCTAGAGTCTGTCTCAAAAGTACCTTCAACCATACCCCCTGTGTCCACCTCCCTCGCCAGGAAGGGGGTTTTTGAAGCTGGGGGATACCCCCAGACCCCCAGCAGGAAGTATCTTGCACCTCTATTGAGACAGACTCTTCCTAACCCGACCGTCGCGTGCGGGCAGGTTGGTCCCGACCATGTCGGGATGCCCTACGTAGGGCAATCGCTGATTCCGGGGCGCTAGTGGCACTTGACAGATTGAGCCTCAGCTTATAAAATGACAAGGTTAGTCACCATAGGAGGACTCCGATTTACGCTATCATAGAAACAGGCGGCAAGCAATATCGGGTAGCTCAGGGCGATGTGGTTGAGGTTGAGAAGCTCCCCGCCGAAGAAGGAAGCACCGTCGATTTTGACAGGGTATTGCTTCTCGCGGATGGCGAGAAGCTCACTGTGGGCTCACCCACGGTACAGGGAGCCAAGGTCACTGCTAAGGTTGAAGCGCAGGCGAGAGCTGCCAAGGTGATCGTCTTCAAGTACAAGCACAAGGTGCGCTATCGCAGGAAGGTGGGGCATCGCCAGCCCCTGACCAGGCTCTCGATACAGGAAATCGTGGCAGGATAGGGAAGGTGATCTGGAATGGCTCATAAAAAGGGAGCAGGCAGCACTCGCGGCGGACGAGATAGCAATGCACAGCGCCTGGGAGTGAAGCGTTTCGCCGGTGAGGCCGTCAACGCCGGGACCATCCTGGTGAGGCAGCGCGGCACGCGCATCGCCGTCGGAGACAACGTTGGGTTGGGCCGGGACCATACAATCTACTCCCTCATCAACGGGGTGGTGAAGTTCGGTTTTGCTGCCAAAGACAAGAAGAAGAAGGTCAGCGTTTACGCCTCGGCGTAGGAGTTATCTGTGAAGGACAAGATTCATCCCAAGTACATGCCAGCCAAGGTGGTGTGCGCCTGTGGCAACAGCTTTACGGTAGGCTCGACCAAGCCCTTGTTGAAGGTCGAAGTCTGCAGCAAGTGTCATCCTTTCTATACGGGCAAGGATCAGATGCTGGACACCGGCGGTCAGGTGGAACGCTTCAAGAAGCGCTTCAAACTGGCATAGCCTGCGCTTCGTGTTTCCGGGAGCGACCATGGCCGGTGGGAAGTCATTGAGCATTCGATTGCTGCCTCGGTCCGGCGATTCCGGAAGACGTGTTCTCTGCTAGACCCCGCAAAACGCCCGATTTTGCGGGGTCTAGTTTTGTAGCGATGATTGACCGCGCTGAACCGGACACCGGCTCCAGTGAGGCAGGGGTGAGCACGGGGTCCCGATAAGAGGTCTCTGGAGAGGACAACCACATGGCACAACATTTCAACTACGGTGGACAGGCGGTGATGGAGGGGGTGATGATCCGCGGCAAGAAGGCGCTGGCGATTGCGGTGCGCCGGCCGAACGGCGAGATCGTCACCAAAATACAGCCGTTGTCTTCGCTCTATACGGGCGTCCTGCGGAACATTCCCTTTGTCCGGGGGGTCATCGTGCTGGTGGAAACCCTGGCGTTGGGAGTCCAGGCGCTGATGTATTCGGCGAACGTTTCCCTGGAAGACGAGGATGTGGAGGTCCCTTCGGGAATGATGTGGGGCACGATGGCGGTGGCCCTGGTGCTGGCGGTGGGCTTCTTCTTCGTGTTGCCTCTTCTGGTCATGCGCGGGGTTGGCGGGCTGCTGCCCCCCACCAGCGTGTTGAGCCACGTACTTGAAGGCCTGCTCCGCCTGGCGCTGTTCATGCTTTATATCTGGGGAGTCGGCTTTGTGCCCGACATCAAGAGGGTATTCGCCTACCACGGCGCCGAGCATAAGGCAGTGAACGCCTTCGAACACGGCGCCGAGATGGAGGTCAGCAAGGTCCAGCAGTTCAGCACCGCCCACAGCCGGTGCGGCACCGCATTTGTTCTGGTCTTCTTCATCATCGCCCTTATCGCGTTTGTCCTGCTGGGACGGTCCGAGTTGCTCTGGGAGAGGCTGGTCTGGCGAATCGTCCTGCTGCCGGTTATCGCCGCCATCAGCTATGAGATCATCCGTTTCGGGGCGCGTTACGGCGACAACCGGATCGTGAGCGCCATTTTCTCGCCCAGCCTGGCGCTGCAGGCGCTGTCCACCCGGCAGCCGGACGACAGTCAGGTAGAAGTAGCAGTCCACGCCCTGCGAGCTGCCAGGGACGCGGACGGCGTACCGCCGTCCGCGTCCGCTGCTACGCCAAGCAACGGGTAGGCGCTTTGCCGGGCTGTTCACAGTTCAATGGAGCATCCGCCAGAAGCCGGCTGGTTTCATCGGCATGCCTTGAAAACAGTCGTTGACTCACGAGCCGAAGGTAGACCAGCCGGCGCACTGCTTTCCTTTCCTCGCGCTCCTACCGCAATCGGAACGGTGAATCCTTTCGACGGCAAGCCGCCGAAACCGTCGCCTGACAAATTACTGACAATTTTCGGTGAACCCGTAACAAAAGCTCGCCCTTTCACGTTATTACTTACAGGTCGAGGTGAGGATGATCTAATCCGCACCTACATGAGAAAGGAGGGGATTGAACATGAAACGTTTCAGTCCCATGGTGGCAACGGTAGCATTGGCGGCCTTGGTCTTTGCCGCAGCTTGCAGCAGTGCACCGGCGCCCACGTCAACGCCTGGCCAGACCCCCGCTAAGACCGCGATCCCGACTACGTCCGGCCCGGCAGCCACTCAGCGGCCGACCGCGCCGGCAACTCAGGGACTGACACTCACCATCGTACAGCCGCAGATCGAAGCGGTGGTGACAAGCAGCCTGCTTGAGGTGAAAGGCCAGACTGCCCCCGACGCCATTGTGTCGGTTAACGGGATCATCGTCAAGTCCGTAGATGCCAGCGGCAACTTCACGGCTGTTGTCACGTTGGAGGAAGGCCCCAACCTGGTCGAAATCGTTGCCAGCGACTATCAGAACAACCAGGTCAGCCAAACGCTGGCAGTCATTTATACCCCGCTAGGCCAATAACAGTGTTGTTCCCTGAGAACAGGGAACACAAGGAAAGGAGACCATGATGAAGAAGCTGACTCTCTCTTTAGTAATAAGCGTAATCTTGATGCTGGCGCTGGGCACTGCTGTAGCGATGGCCCAGGAACCCACGGCCACACCTGTGCCCACCGCGACGCCCACGGCGGCGCCTACCGCCACGCCTGCGCCGACGGCCACTCCTCAACCTACGGCAACACCCGTGCCGACCGCCACGCCGGCGCCCACGGTCGTGCCGACGGCGACACCAGTACCCACATCTACGCCCGTTCCCACCGCGACGCCCACTCCGGCCCCTGCGCCGGCTGTGTCCGAGATAGAGGGCAAGATAACCGCGGTAGACGCCACCGCCAAGACCGTCGCCATAACGCCGGACGGCGGCGCGGCGGTGACCCTCAATGTAATCGACACCACAGAGATTGAGGCGCCGGGCAAAGACTCCGCCGCCATGGCTGACCTCCTGGTGGGACAGCAGGTGGAGGCCAAGTACGAGACTGCCACCAAGAACGCCCTCGAGATCGAGGTGAAGAAGGCTAAACCCGGAAAGGTCGAGGGCGAGATCACGGCTCTGGACGCAACAGCCAAGAAGGTCACCATAACCCCGAAGCAGGGCGAGGCTGTTGTGCTGACCGTCAACGACGATACTGAGATCAAGGTCTGGGGCAAAGAGCCTGCGACGTTCGCGGACCTGAAGGTAGGGGATGCGGTCAAGGCGGAATTCGACCCGACAACCAAAGTCGCCCTGAAGATTCAGGTCAAAGTGAAGGGCGAGGCCTCGCTGGGGGTCCGGCAAGGGTTCTTCGGAGTAGTGAAGGCCAAGACTGATGCCTCTCTTACCATAACGGCAAAACAGGGCGACGTCACCTTCGTCATCGATGGGGGCACCCAGTTCTGGAACCCCCCTCAGAAGGATGCCACCCTGGCCGATGTCAAAGTTGGCGACCGCGTAGCGGTGTTGGCGGCCAAGCAGGCTTCCACTCTCACGGCCAAGAGGGTGCTGATCATACCGTCCAAGCCGGTACGCATCCACGTCACCGGGACGGTGACCAAGATCGAAGGCAATTCGGTCACTGTGACGGACAAGGACGGCAACATCTCGACCATTGTGCTGCCGCCGGGACAGGCCGCCAGGCTGGCCGTGGGCGACGTTCTCACTCTCAGCCTGATGCAGACCCCGGGCGGCGAAAAGCCCAAGGCACGGGACTCGATGCGCGGCGATGAGATGAAAGATCGGCTGAATAACTTCGTGGACAAGGCAAAGGGCAAGAAGGCCGACACGGACGAGCAGAAGTCCATCCGGTCGAAGGACCTGGAGAAGCTGGACGGGCTGATGCAACGGAACATGGAGCGTCAGCAGGAAGTGCTTCAGAAAGTCCTGGACAAGGCCCCCGAGGCTGCCAGACAGGCTCTGCAGCGTGCCAGGGAAAGCTCTAAACAAGGCTGGGAGCAGGCCAGGGAAGCCCTCTCCAAAGAGATCGAAAGAGGCAGGCCCACCGCTGGTCAGGGAGATGACAGGGGCAAGAGGTAACGCAACCCTCTACGCCCTCGAACAATTCCATGCGACCGCTAGAAGCAAGCAGGCTGGCTGGGGGTTCCCCAGCCAGCCTGCTTTTATTGTGCAGCGATTGAAGAGAGTTGACAGGGCCGGCGGAAAGCGGTGGGGGGATGAAAGTGATTCAGGGTCACGCCACGAGCAAAGCGCAAACCTCCTGGCTAGACACCTGCCTTGGTCTTCTGGCGCAGACGCGCCAGTATCCACATTCGGGCAAGGGTTGTCGGTCCGATGCCAAGCTCTCGGGCTTCCTTCCTTAGCTCCTCCCACTTCTCTGCTGAGAGCCGAATGGGGATCACCTTGTCCAGAGGTTTCTTCACCTCCACCCGGACGACCTCATCACCCTCGTCCCAGGCGTCTCCCTGTTCAATGCGCTGGATCTCCTTAGCTAAATCGCTCATCTCACCTGCCTCCGATCATCCTAATGTGCAGTCGCCTTTCGCTGTCGGACATCTCCCGTGCGGTAACTACCTTCCAGTTGCCGGCGTCAAGGTTTGCCAGGACGACCAGAACGTAGCGCCCGCCAGACGTCTGGCTGAAGACCTTGTACAGACCCTCTCTGCCCCTTCTGATATGTCGTATATCAGAGAGACAGGCTTCCTCAACCTCAGTGAAGGAAACGCCGTGTTTCGCCTCAATCTTCTCCAGAACGTGATCGTCAATTTCCAGAGCCTCGATGCGAAGCATCGGTCATCCTTTCAGGGACAATTGTATACAAATTGTATACGGTTGTCAACTGGAGACTGGGCATACAGAACGGATTGCTTCGGCGCTTCGCGCATCAATGACGATTGGTAATGGGTACCGAGAAGAAGACCACCGTAGGGGGTAGAGCGGAGCGCAACCCACCACTTCAAGAGTCTTTGGATGCGCGGTTGTACCACGGTCAGGGGAGAAGTCATTCATTCCACGGATTTACGTCGTTCAACCACAGCATGCGTCCGCTGCCATCTCCATCCTTTCTGAAAACGAATTGAGGCAGACCGAGGAAGATTTCCTCAGCGATAGGATAAAGAGCGTAGGGGTTGTGGTACATGACCAACTGGCGCTCATATGTCCTCAAGAACCGCTCGCGATACAAAGCCACAGCACTGACTTGGCGATTCAGGGCTTCCCCATTCATGACGGTATTGAACACCCCGTTGCTAACTCGTTGTTCACTCACGATTTGCCTGGTGTTGGTGTCAATGGTGAGCGCTGGGTCGCCGAACAGCGCTGCAAGCGCCACATCTTTTGTTAGTGGTAATTCACATTTGGGCCAAACTGCGACAACATAAGGCTTGTCCAGTTGCCCATACCTAGTTGCCTTAAACCCAACCCTGCGCCTGATGCGCAGATGAGTCGTAACTGCGCGTGCATCAGGTGAGCCCCATGCCTGTACGACAGTATTCCCATTATTCTGATCGGCACCAATCACCTCGAAGTTGATGATCACACGAACATTATTCAAATTAGCCTCAAACGTCAGAGTCTTCGGCAAACTGAGTTCTGCGGGATCTAATTTGCCTATCTCGCGACGCAGGAAATCTCGCACAGAGTCCAACTCAAAATCAGTTGGTAAGTGAGTTACGGGCTGTGCCCATAAGAAAACACTCCCTCTAATATCACGCACCGCATCAACAAGCTCCCGCAGTCGTTGCTCCTGTGCGCGATACTCCTCGGATTCTAATGCAAGTGTGGCTTCGAGGAAGAAATCACCCAAAATGTGCTGCACTGCAAACTCCGGATGAGTTCCGACACTTGGCAGAGATGGGTGTGGCACAACCTTCTTGCACCTTGCAGTGACGAGATGATAGAGAAAAAGCTCAAAACAAGCCGAGTGGAATCCACTTTCAGTGTAGCTCCAGAGGCGTCCTGTGAGGTCATTCTTATCGTTCCCATCAGGGTATTCATGTAAGTAACCCATGAGTTCTTTACGGTATTCGGTAGCAGGAGGAACATCATTACTATGTAGGATAACTTCTCCAGGCTTTTTTGAGTGGTAGCGCTCGTTGCTCATATTCATTTGCATCAACTATTGTGTTCTGTACCGATTTGTGCCGCCCTCTTACATGCATCCCCAAGTAGTTCAGTAGGCAACAGAACTACCCTTTCACTTGTACTCATAAAACCCCTTCCCGTTTTTGCGCCCCAGATAGCCTGCAGCCACCATCTGCCTGAGCAGTGGCGGGGGCGAGAAGCGGGGGTCTCTGAACGCTTCGTAGAGGGCGTCGGCGAGGTCGCAGAATTGGTCCAACCCCACCGCATCCACCAGCGAAAGCGGCCCCAGCGGATGGCCGCAGCCCAGCGCCATGGCTTGGTCGATGTCTTCCTTTGGCGCAACCCCTGACTCGTAGACGCGGATGGCGTCCAGCAGGTAGGGGGCCAGCAGGCGGTTGATGATGAATCCTGGGGTGTCTTTCGCCATGATGACCCTCTTGCCCAACGATTCTCCGAACTTGCGGGCTGTTTCCACCGTCTCGTCGCTGGAGAGGACGCTTCTCACCAGCTCCAGGGCCTTGCTGGCCGGGGCGGGGCTCAGGATGTGCATGCCCACCACGCGCTCCGGACGCTTTGTCGCGGTGGCGATCCTGACGATGGGCAGGGTGGCGGTGTCTGAAGCCAGGATTGTGTGTCTGGGGCAGATGCGGTCGAGCACAGCGAAGACCTTGCGCTTTTCCTCCAAGTCCTCCACAATGGCCTCGATGACGATGTCACACTCGGCTAGGTCTTCCAGCCTGGTCGTGGTCTGCAACCGGCTGAGCGCCGCCTCTTTCTGCTGGGGCGTAGTCCTGCCACGCGCCACCTGCTTGTCCAGCGTGGCCTGGATGTTCTTCATGCCCCGGGCCAGGGACTCGGCGGTGCGGCCCTGCATGATGGTGTGGTAGCTGGATTCGGCGCAAAGCTGGGCTGCGCCGGAGCCCATCACGCCCGTCCCCACCACGCCGACTTTCCTGATCTCCATGGGGTTGACCTCCTCTTGTTGTCGAATCATGCTGGCGCAACGTTCCTCTCCATACCCCTCCAACCATCCCCCTGTATCCCCCTTCCTTCTAGGAAGGGGGAAGGTGTTTGAGATTGGGGGCACAGCCCCCAAACCCCCAGCTAGAGAAGGGACTTCGCCCCTTCTCTAGACTCTTTCCCGGATAACCGTGGGCGGATGCTGTGAAATGGAACTAACAGGACTGACTGCGGGCGCGGGCGCTTCTCTCGCAGCTACCCTCTGCCGTACCTTTCGGCGAGACGTCCGCGATGGTATGTGGAGTAGAGCACGGCGCTGGGGTTGTTGACCAATACGCGGTCTTTGACGACGAGCGGTGCCGCTAAGGCCTGCGAGTATTTCATGAACAGCAGGTCGTGGCCCAGGCACAGCCCGACCACGAAGTTGATGCCGGTCTGCTCTTTGTTCATGATCTCGGCCTGAGCGATGGGGTTGCAGGTGGTATGGGTGGGATAGGCCCATTTCTCGGGGATGCCGGTATCGGAGTCGGGGACGCCGCCCACCATGCAGGCCACGGTCACCACTTCGAAGCCGGCGCGTCTGAACATACGGGCGAATTCCTTGCCCTCGCGGATCAGTCCCACGCAGACGGCCAGACCGACTTTCTTCACCCCAAGCTCCCTGGAGAACTCGATTGACTCCTCGAGACGGGTCCACTGGTCGTGGCCCTCTTTCAGCACCTTAGCCGTGGCCAGGTGGATGCGGGCGTTATCGGGCTGGAGGTACTGCGGCTTGGTCTGCTCCAGCACGTCCAGGTAGTGGTTTCCCTCGCAATAAGATGGCATGCCTTTGGGATAACCGTTGAGGCACTCGTTTTGTTTGCAGACGTCGCAGGTCAGTGTCTTCGGGGTGCTTTGTTCCATATCGGCCATCCTTTCTCCCTGTTTGCAGTAAGTATACTACGAGGGGGAAGGCTGCACCACCGAGAAGACACATCCCTGGATCGGTGATTCAAATTGAGGTTCGCAGACTTGCGCTTAAAGGCATCTGTGCCTTGGTGAGCCAGGAGACCAGACGCTCTGGTCGAGGCATGGAACAAATAAAGCCAAGAGGCAACTAAGTTGCCTCCTGGCTTCCACATTTCACAATTCCCCGGCCTTTGCTACGGCCGTCCGTCTCTCAGCGCTCTATCCAATGGTGTGCCCCGCCTTTCGCCGGGCTGACCGACGGCGCCCTGCCCCTGGCGAGACCGTCATCAGGCGCAGCTTCCGTCACTACTTGAGGTGGCCGCATAGGCTTCCTCTCCACCAACCACCAGAGCAAGCCAAGATCCACTAGCTCGCTGCCGCCAGAAACTCCCTGCGCTCTCGCCTGCGGGACACCGGCTGAGGCTTTGCCAAAGTCTGCATGTCACGCAGACAGCCGCACTGGAGGCACTGTCTATAGCTTCCGTAGTGATCCCGTTCCTCTACAACATCGCCTTTGCACTTGGGACAACTCTTGAGCAATAGCATCTTCGATGTACCTCCTCCCGGACTACTTCCGATGTGTAGCTTGAATATACAGCTTTGATTCGAGCGGGAATATCCGTTGACGTACTTATTGTCAGCCGCAAAAGCACGTATTATTGGCGGTGAATCCCCACAATATCCGTAAGATCGCGCCGGCATAGCGAAGACGAACGCTGATGCGTGCGGTGGGTAAGGCCGCGCAGTGCGGGGGCATGCGTGGCGCCGGCAGTGAATCCAGATCCTGCCTGATTTCAGCCTCTCAGTATATGGGCCGTCCAGATTGGGGGCTGCCACAATGCCTGAACTACGTAGGTGCGCG
>JAUSJJ010000198.1 GCA_030647705.1 Dehalococcoidia bacterium | reverse complement strand
GATGCGGTTGGCCTGCTCCTCCGCGGCATTGAGCGAGAGGATGTGGAGCGCGGCATGGTGCTGGCCAAGCCCGGTTCGATCAAGCCGCACACCGAGGCTGACACCGAGGTCTACGTGCTGAGCAAGGAAGAGGGCGGCCGGCATACGCCGTTCTTCAGCGGGTACAAACCGCAGTTCTACATCAGGACCACCGACGTGACCGGCAGCATCAAGCTGCCCGATGGCGTCGAGATGGTTATGCCCGGCGACAACACCAGGATGAAGATAAGCCTGATCTATCCGGTGGCTCTCGAAGCGGGACTGCGCTTCGCCATCCGCGAAGGCGGCAGGACGGTGGCGTCCGGAGTGATCACCAAGGTCACGGAGTAGCCGGCCAGGGCGTCTGTTTGAGGTATTAGATGGCAAAAAAGGGTGAGTCCAGGGTGATAATAGACCTCGCTTGCACAGAGTGCAAGGAGAGGAACTATACGACGACCAAGAATAAGAAGAACCAGCCTGACCGGCTGGAGTTGAGCAAGTACTGCCCTCGCTGCAGGGTACACAGACCGCACAGGGAGGTACGATAGTCTCGTGAGCCCAAGTCGAGAAGCAGTAGCAAAGCAAACCCCCAAGCCCGCGTCGCGCAGGTTCGGCTTTTTCTCTGATATCCTGGGTGAACTCAAGAAGGTCACATGGCCCTCACGCCGGGAGACCGCCAACCTGACCATGATAGTGGTCATCGTGGCGGTGGCGGTGGGGCTCTTTCTGGGACTGGTGGATTTCGGTTTCGCGGAGCTCATGAACTGGCTGCTGGTGAGGTAGGGCGGAAGTGTGCTCGCTTCAATGCCGCAGCTAAGGATCGGATAAAAACACAGATATGGCAGACAATGGGCAAAGGTGGTACGTTATTCACACCTATTCCGGCTATGAGAATAGGGTGAAGGCCAACCTTGAACAGCGCATAAAGTCGATGGACGTCAAGGATAAGATCTTCCGTGTGGTGGTGCCGACTGAAGATGAGATCGAGATCAAGAATGGCCAGCGGCGCAAGGTTTCGAAGAAAGTTTTCCCCGGGTACATTCTGGTAGAGATGGTGATGAACGACGAGAGTTGGTACGTTGTGCGTAACACTCCCGGCGTCACCGGTTTCGTGGGCAGCGGCAACAAGCCTACCCCTCTGGAAGAATCCGAGGTGAAGGCCATCTTGGACCAGATGGAAGCGGAGAAGCCGCGGCTGAAGGTGGGTTTCTCCAGAGGGCAGAGCGTGCGGATTATCGATGGCCCCTTCGTGGACTTTGTGGGTATGGTGGAAGACGTGAACGTGGAGAAGGGCAAGATCAGAGTGATGGTCTCCTTCTTTGGGCGTGAGACGCCAGTGGAACTGGACCTGCTTCAAGTGGAGAAGCTCTAGCACCGGCGGTTGGTTTACAGAGAGAGCGTGCAGAAGAGGGAATTCTCAAGAGGTTGGAAGACCTCGACGAATGCCCCGTTGGCTAAGTCGGCTGACAAGAGGGAAGGCAATGGCTAAGAAGGTTAAGGCACTGATCAAGCTGCAGATTGAGGCAGGGAAGGCAAATCCGGCGCCTCCGGTGGGCCCGGCTCTGGGCCAGCACGGCGTCAATATCATGGCGTTCTGCAAGGAATACAACGAGAGAACGTCTTCTCAGGCGGGGTCGGTGATCCCGGTCGAGATTACGGTATACGAGGACAGGTCGTTCAGCTTCGTCACCAAGACGCCTCCTGTTGCTCAGATGCTGAAGAAGGCCCTCGGAATCGAGAAGGGCAGCGGCACTGCGGGGCGGGACAAGGTGGGCGAGGTGACTCGAGACAAGGTTAAAGAGATAGCCAAGCTCAAGATGAAGGACCTCAACGCGGTTGACGAGCAGGGAGCTATGAGGATAGTCGAGGGCACGGCCCGCAGCATGGGCATCGACGTGCGCTAGGTTGGCGACCTGGCTGAGATTGAAGGGAAAACTATGGCCAAGCATGGTAAGAAATATCTGGAAGCTGTGAAGCTGGTGGACAAGGCCAAGGCCTATGACCCCAACGAGGCCATCGGTCTGGCCAAGAAGGCTGCTTTCGCCAAGTTCGACGAGACTGTGGAGCTTCATATGCGCATGGGCGTCGATCCCCGGCACGCCGACCAGCAAGTGAGGGGCGTCGCGGTGTTGCCCCATGGTCTGGGCAAGAAGGTCAGGGTGCTCGTGTTGACCCAGGGCGAGGGCGTGAAAGCGGCGGAGGAAGCCGGGGCGGATGTGGTGGGTGCGGACGATGTCATCAAGAAGATCGAGGATGGCTGGCTGGAGTTCGACGTGGCTATCGCCACTCCCGATATGATGCCCAGGGTGAGTAAGCTGGGCAAGATACTGGGGCGGCGCGGCCTGATGCCCAACCCCAAGGCAGGCACTGTGGCCACGGTGGCCGACCTGCCCCGCACCATTGCGGCAGCCCGAAAAGGCCGCGTGGAGTTCAAGCTGGACAAGACCGCCATCATCCATGTGCCGGTGGGCAAGATCAGTTTCGAAGAGCAGAAGCTGCTGGAGAACCTCTCGGCCATTGTGGAGTCCGTGATAAAGGCCAAGCCCAGCGGGGCCAAGGGCCAGTTCGTAAGAAGCGCCTTTTTGAAGACCGCTATGGGTCCGGGCATCGAGCTTGACCTTAAGCCCACCCTGGACTTGACCACTGCCTAGACCAGGCAGCAGCTTAGCAGGATAATAGAAGAAGCTGTAGACAGCGGGTGCATGGAAGCTTAATGCAGGCCCGCCGAGGCGAGCAGGAATCCGATCTCCGGAGTTCGGAAACCGTGCTACCCGCCCGGCAGGGCGGGTATTTTTTTGCCTCTTAGGCAACGGGGAGGGCGTGTATGCCTACTGAAAAAAAGGTCGCCACGGTAGCGGAGCTGACCGAGGTACTGTCCAAGAACGATGCCATTGTGGCTACGGACTACAGGGGCCTCACTGTGGCCGATGTGACCGGCCTTCGCAAGAAGCTCAGGGAGGAAGGCGCCCAGTACCTGGTGGTGAAGAACACCCTGGTCAGGCTGGCCGGCCAGAAGGTGGGCAAAGAAGGCCTGAGCAACGTGTTGCAGGGCCCCACCGCTCTGGCTCTGAGCGACAAGGATGCGAGCAGGATGGCCAAGGCGTTGCTCGACTACATGCGAGTCAGCACGACCAAGTTTACGGTCAAAGGCGGGATGCTGGGCAAGAGGGTGCTCAGCGTGCAAGATGTGTCGACGCTGGCGACTCTGCCCAGCCGGGACATACTGATCTCGAGGTTGCTGGGCCAGATGAATGCGCCCATCGCCAACTTGGTCAGTGTGCTGGACGCCCCGATCAGGGGCCTGGCGATTGTATTGAAGGGCCGTCTGGAGAAACTGGAATCGGCGAAGTAATCCGCCCGATCTGGAGCGGGTTTTAGTAGAATTAGGAGGGTATCTGATGAACAAGGATGAAATGATTGCGGCGATCAAGGGCATGACGGTGCTGGAGCTGGCGGAGCTGGTGAAGGCGCTGGAGACGGAGTTTGGTGTCAGCGCCGCAGCCCCGGTTGCGGTGGCGGCCGCCCCGGCTGCTGCTGCGGCCGGCCCGGCTGTTGAAGAGAAGACCGAATTCGCGGTAGTGCTCACCGAATTCGGCGCCAACAAGATCAACGTGATCAAGGTAGTGCGCGAGATCACCGCCCTCGGCCTGAAAGAGGCCAAGGAGCTGGTGGAGAGCGCTCCCAAGGCAGTGAAAGAGGGAGTCTCCAAGGCTGAGGCAGCCACTTTCAAAGAGAAGCTCGAGGCGGCCGGCGCCAAAGTAGACGTCAGGTAGGCTCTTCCAGAGAGCGGAACTTAGCGTTCTGGGGCGCAGCCTGGCACTGAAGTGCCAGGCTGCGCCCTTGCTTTGTTTGCCGCAGTTCTCAACGTCTCCCTTTCAGCCGGTTGACTTCCCCGCTCGCCGGATGCTAGACTGGGCAAAGCTCAATACGCGTTCGAGGAGGAGGAGTCATGGCAAAACAGGCCATCGCCCCCGCTAACGTCCACAGGGCCAGAGGTTACTCCCATGCCATCAAGGCAGGCAACACCGTCTATGTGGCCGGCCAGATCGGCCTGGATGAATCGGGGAACGTGGTAGGCAAAGATATCGTGACCCAGATAGCCCAGGCCTACGAGAACATGAAACGGGTGCTGGAGGCGTCCGGCGCCAGGATGACCGACATAGTGAAGCTCAACTTCTACTGCCTCAACGCAGAGGACCTCCGCCAGACAGGCGACGTGCGCAAGAAGTACTTTGGCGATCACAAGCCTGCGTCCACCGCGGTGACAGTGTCCAAACTGGGCGTCCCCGGCACCATTGTCGAAGTGGAAGCCATCGCCGTGATAGACTGAGATAGGTTGTTCGTGGGAGACAGAGGGTGAGGCGCCCAGGATATCCGTCTCAGCAAGAGTCTGGGCGACTGGCGCTCCACCAACGGTAAGGGGAGGTCCTTTGGCCGAGAAACTGAGACCTTCAGAGTATAACCCGCTGATCCGTGACTTGCCGGCGCAGGAGCGGCCCCGCGAACGGCTGAGAGAAAACGGCGCTGCCGCTTTGAGCAACGCCGAGCTTCTGGCCATAATACTGCGCGTAGGCTATCGCTCGGAGAGCGTATTGAACGTGTCCGCCAGGCTGCTGGCGCGTTTCGGCGGGCTGGGAGGACTGGCTCACGCCGGATTCGGCGAGCTTTGCGACGAGCGTGGGCTGGGCGAGGCCAAAGCGTGCCAGGTGAAGGCCGCGCTGTAGCTTGGACTCAGGCTGG
>JAUSJJ010000196.1 GCA_030647705.1 Dehalococcoidia bacterium | reverse complement strand
GTACTGATAACTGAGGGCGTCCTTGCTGAAGCTAACTGGAGCCGCCGGGATTCGAACCCCCAGACCTCATTCGTGCCAGGACGCTTCCCCATCCTGACCTCCGCCCCTTACCCCGTCACGTCTCTCCTGTGGAAGAAGTGGAAGGCTACTGCGATGAACAAGACGTTGTAGACGGCCAGGGTGATGGTAGCATGGGCTATCCCGGGCAGCTCAACGAAACCTCCACCCATGCCCGTGCTGAAACCCGACGGAAGGTCGGCCAATGCGTTGATCGCTCTCACGTTGGCGGTGGGCAGGTAGTCGGGGATCCTGGCGATCCAGCCGCCGGCGAGCGTCATGAAGGTGGTCACGATGGACTCGAGGAAGAAGACGCCTATGCCCAGGGCAATGCCCGGCATGGCGGAGCGGCCCACTATCGAGAACATGAAGCCGAACAGCACATAGGGTAACAGCACATAGAAGGTGCGCCAGAACTGGAGGAACTGGTTCCACAGATAACCGCCGGTCGCGAAGCCGAAATCGAACTTGTATCCGCCGATCGCAGTCGTGATCAGACTCATGATGACGCCCGCCGCCAGGCCCAGTATCATGCCTCCCAGGATGTAGATGCCCACTGCGATCAGCTTGGCCGCCAGCAGCTTGGACCTGCTCTCGCTGCTGACCACCGCCGTCCTGATGGTCCGCCAGTTGTATTCGCTGCCCATGGCGCTGGCCGTAAGGATCACGGCGAGTACGCTCCCGAAGGTGGTCATGAGCGACATGCCGAAAGGCAGGGCTACCGGCAGCCCCAGCAGGTCTCCCAAGTTCCCCATATGCTGGCCGCCCGGCCCTGCGGGCAGATCGACCCTGGATATGGCGAAGAGCAGGAGATAGAATAGCACCATGATGCCCGCCAGCACCAGCAACAGTATCCTGGTCATCGGGCGCTTCCGCAGCTTGAAAAGTTCGGCCCTGATCAGCCTATACACCGTTCTCACCACCAGTCAGTTGCAGGAATACCTCCTCCAGGCTGCTGGTGCGGCCCACCAGCTCTGAAGCGAAGATTTTCCCTTCGGCCAGGGCCTTATTCAGGAGCGCCCCGCTGTCCTTCGGAGCATCCACCACCAGGTAGGCCCCCTCCTGCTTCACCGATTTCACCCAGGGCAGGGCGCTGAGAATGGCTGCGGCCCGCGACAGGTCCTCCACCACGATCTGAAACCCATGGCCTTTGCTCAGCAGCTCTTTCACCGGAGCGCACGCGATCAACTGGCCCTGCTTGATGATGGCCACCTTGTGGCAGACCAGTTCGACCTCATGGAGCAGGTGGCTGCACAGGAACACGGCGCTGTTTCCGAGGGCCAGTTGTGGGATAAGGTCGCGCACTTCCTTGGTGCCGGCGGGATCGAGGCCGTTGGTGGGTTCGTCCAGGATGATAAGCTCAGGGTCTTTGAGCAGGGTCGATGCGATGCCCAGCCTTTGCTTCATGCCCATGGAATAGTGAGAATACCTGTCTCCGGCACGATCAAGCAGATTGACCCGATCCAGCACCTCTTCTATCTTGCCCTGCTTGATCCCGCCGACCGCTCTGGCGATGACCTCCAGGTTGTCTCGCCCGGACATATAGGGATAGAAGGCAGGTTCCTCAATTATAGCGCCGACGCGCCTCAAGGCGGCCCACCGGTTTCCGTCCAGTCTCTGCCCGAAGAGCTCGATGCTGCCAGCGGTGGGGGCCACCAGCCCCAGTATCATGCCGACGGTCGTGCTCTTACCCGCCCCGTTTGGCCCCAGGAAGCCCAGGACCTCGCCTCGGCGAAGCTCAAGGTTCAGGTTCTTGACAGCTTCCAGTCTGCCGAAGTTCTTGCTGAGCCCAACGGTGCGCATGATGATCTCATCCACGGTAGGAACAGAAGGGCAGGCTTCGGGCTTCGAAGGAGTTGCCATTTACCTCTATTGCCTCAGCAGGCTGTCTCGCATATCTACAGTTATCCCCTATCATAGACCAGTATCGGACAGAAGGCAATGGGCGAGGGTCTCCCGTAATCCGTGGATTCCCACCTACGGCTGAAGCCGTGGGTATGGCATCGCCGTCCGCCACAGGCGGATGCCCCAGGTCAACTTCTACATCGATGGCGTCATCGCCGACCAGAAGGTAGCCTACGAAAGCGGCAAGGTAGCGAGCGTCGGTCTGACCCTGGGAGGGCGAGCGGACACCAATGCCGATCATGTGGTGGATGTGTTCGACCTGGCCGAAGTGGCGGCCCGCTTCAACAGCCGTGTGACGCCGGGTGACCCGGCCGATGTCAACGGCGATGGCGTCGTCAACATATTGGACCTGACGAAAGTGGGTATGCGTTTCGGGCGCAACCAGCCGTAGCTTCGGGCCTCCACGAAGTATGAAAACGGGTAGTCCTAGGTATCGTTCCCTCTGGTGGATCTGAGGGGATCCGAACCCCTGAGCGTCCCGATTGTATCGGGACGCTCTCCCTTCACTGGGACAGGAAACTGGAGCTGCGCGGACGATATCATGAACCTTCCCGCCGGCCTTCAGCCTGCCATCCCGAGTGCCCCAAGGCCATCTTTCAAGCCATTCCTCTTGAGTGACGCCAGCTCGTCCTGAGCGCAGCGAAGAATCCGGATTCTTCGTTCGTCCGCCTGAGGCGGGCTCCTCAGAATGGCAAGAATGGGTTGTATTCTGGTTGTGCCTATGAAGGCTCCCTGCCCCGGACTCTTTTTCCTCTATCCGACCTGTTATAATAGTGTCGCCGTCTTGGCCAGCCGAGATCCAACTGGAGGACTTCCATGACGCCGACACCGCATGGGTACGCCGGAAACATGCTGAGGGTGGACCTGTCATCCGGGCGCACTTGGACTGAGCCTACCAGCGACTACTTCGAGTTCCTGGGCGGTCGCGGCATTGCCGCCAAAGTCCACTGGGATGAGTCGCCGCCCGAGGCGGGCGCGCTCGACCCCGACAACCGGCTGACCTTCATCACCGGGCCCCTCACCGGCTTTGCCGGGTTTGCCAGCTCCCGCTGGCAGGTGTGCGCGAAATCTCCGGTGACTGAGCCGGAGCAGTTCTGCTACTCCAACCTGGGCGGAAGCTGGGGAGTGGCCCTCAAGTTCTCCGGCTACGATGGCATCGTAGTACAGGGCTGGGCGGGGAAGCCCGTCTATCTCCTGGTCACCGAAGACAGCGCCGAATTGCGGGACGCGGCTCACCTCTGGGGCAAGGGCGCAATCGACACCCGTGAGATCCTCAAGTCGGAACTGGGAAGTTCGTTGAACGTGGTGGCCTGCGGTCAGGCCGGCGAGCACATGGCGGTCGCGTCCGGCCTTCTCGCCGATATGGACTCGACCGGCAGCGGCGGCATGGGCGCGGTCATGGGATCGAAGACACTGAAAGCGATCGCGGTAGCCAAAGGCGCCAGGCGGCTGATCGCTGCTCATCCTGACAGGCTGCGAGATATGGTACGCCGCTATCGGTGGTTGATCGGGGACAGAGCGCCTCTGGACGGCGTCATGGACCAGTACCAGTTCATCGATGCTGGAAAGACTCAGAAGCAGTATTGCCGGGGATGCCCCGGGCCGTGTATCCGCATAGCCTGGGAAGCCGATGACGGTCTGAAAGGGAAGTTCTTCTGCCAGGCCGCGCTGATGTACCAGGGCCGGGCCAAGAAGTTCTATGGCCGGGAGACCGACGTCTCTCTCCATGCGACCAAGCTCTGTGACAACTACGGACTGGACACCAGGGCCATGCACGTCACCATGGGCTGGCTGGCCAGGTGCTACCGGGCGGGCATTCTCACCGAAGCAGCGACCGGACTGCCGCTTTCCAAGGAAGGCAGCCTGGAGTTCGCAGAGTTGTTGCTGCACAAGATCGCTTTCAGGGAGGGCTTCGGCGACTTGCTGGCCCAGGGAGTAATGAAAGCTGCGCAGGAGGTAGGCAAGGGGGCAGTCGAGCTGACCGGCGACCTGTTGCACAAGGCCGAGCAGGACGAGCTCTATGGCGGCCGCACTTATATCGTCAACGGGCTATTGTGGGCCATGGACCCCAGGCAGCCCATCGGGCAAATCCACGAAACGGCCATGCTCGCTGAGCACTGGGTGAACTGGCTGCGTGGGAGAGAAGGCGCTTACATCTCGGACAAGGTCATCCACGATGTCTCCGTCCGGTTCTTCGGCAGCGAGGCCGCCGCCGACTTTTCCTCTTACGAAGGCAAGGCGCTGGCCGCCAAGATGATCCAGGACCGCGAGTATGCCAAGGAGTGCTTGATCCTGTGCGATTTGGCCTGGCCCATCAAGACATCGCCTAACACCGAAGACCATGTTGGTGACCCGACCATGGAGAGCCAGTTCCTCTCCGCTGTTACCGGACAGGATATTGACGAGGTGGGGCTGTACGCCATCGGCGAGAAGGTGTTCAACCTGCACAGAGCCATCTGGGCGCGCGAGGGCCACGCCGGCAGGCTGAGCGACTCCCTGCCCGAATACAACTTCAGCACGCCATTGAAATCGCAGTTCATGAACCCGGAGATGTTGGTGCCGGGCCCTGAAGGCAAGCCCGCCTCCAGAAAAGGCGCGGTGCTCAACAGAGACCAGTTCGAGCAGATGAAGGGCGAGTACTACAAGCTCAGGGGATGGGACGTGGCCAGCGGCAGGCAGACCCGCTCGAAGCTGGAACAGCTTGGGCTGCGCCATGTGGCTGATGATCTGGCGAAGCGTGGCCTGCTGGCCGACAGCGAAGACTGACCTTGGCGGAGAGCCCAGACAGGGAAGTCCTCTCTGGCGAGGGCTACGGGGGTGTCCCCCTGTCGTGTTTTTTCTTCATCCCCCTCTCCGTCGGATGGCTTTGCCTCAAATGTCATTCTGAGGAGCGAAGCGACGAAGAATCTCGTTTCCGGGGTGGGGTTACGAGATCCTTCGCTACGCTCAGGATGACAGACCTGCGATTCTTTTGGGGCAAGCCCCCGTCGGACGGAGAGGGCGAAAGATGGGGAGAGGTAACTCCATTGTTCAACAATACACGCAGGAGGCAATGCCATGACCGAATCTACATATGACAAGCTGCGCGAACACTACACCGTAGGCGGCCTATACCAACTGCCCCAACGCAAAGAGGTGCTGCAACTGCTGAAGCTGAGGCTGACGCCGGAAGAAGCCGATCTCGCCCTGATGATTCCGGTCTGGGGTCGGGGCAAGACCAGCATCGCCGCGCTGGTCGAGAAGTCCGGCCAAAGCCAGGCCAGGGTTGAAGAGATACTGGCCAAGATGCTCCGTCGGGGTCTGTCCGTTTCCCAGAAGGCGCGCTCCGGCGAGGGCGAGGTCTACTGCCTGTTCGACTTCAGCTACTCGCTCTACACGCCGCTCTGGGCCGATGGCTACGACGATGACGAGAAGCGTCAGGTGGCGGCGGTCAGGGAGAAGATGTGGCAGGCCGGCAGCCATTATCTGGACTACAACTCCCGCTTCATCGTGTCCCGTGTGCTGCCTCACGAAAGCACACTCGATCCTGTTGACAAGGTGGAGCCATGGGAACGGGTAAGCCACTACATTGAGCAGACCAGCGCCATCTGCGCCGTCGCCTGCGGCTGCCGGGCCTCCACCAAGAAATGCAACCGGCCTCTCTGGAGCTGCGTCCACATGGGCGAAGAGGTTGACTACTGGGTCAAGTACCGGAATGGCCGCCGGCTGAGCAAGGACGAGGCGTTGCAGGTGATCACCGATGCAGGCAAGGCCGGTCTGGTCATCACCGGCCTCAACTACCAGGAGATGCAGCGGGTGTTCTGCTCCTGCTGCCCGGACTGCTGCCTGCTGCTGAGGCCCTATATCGAGAACAACAACCCTTACAGCCTGGCGCGTTCCAACTTCATGCCCCAGTTTTACACGGACAAGTGCAAGGCCTGCCTCACCTGCAAGGACTCATGCCCGGTGGGGGCAATCGGCCGCATCCCCGCCTTCGAGGAGGGGAAGAAGGACCGTATGGTGGCCATCAAGGAGAGATGCATCGGCT
>JAUSJJ010000186.1 GCA_030647705.1 Dehalococcoidia bacterium | reverse complement strand
ACGGTGACCACACGAGAGGGTGTCACCTCGACTGATAGGCTTACCATTTCGGTACTGGGTGCTCCGGGAGCACACATGGCGCTTATTGACAGCAGCGACCCGGTGGCGGTAGGCGACCAGTATACCTACACCATTAAAGTGCTCAACCAGAGCACAGCCAACGACATCCACAACATGACGATTGTCGCTGTGGTAGCCGAAGAGACGGCCTACATCAGCGCCGACGGAGTCACCTCGTTCACTGTTGCAGGCCGGGAGGTCCGGTTTGGGCCGGTGGCAGAGTTGAAGCCAGGCGCGACAGTTGTGTTCCATGTCAAGGTGAAGGGAACTTCACCTGGAGCCGCGGTGTTCAATGCCACCATGCGCTGGGATGAATTCGGAGACGCGATCGTTGGCCAGGAGGGCACTACGGTCTTCAAGCCCGAATCGTCACGCTCTGTTCAGTTTGTTTCCCTCGGTGGCACGACTACATTGGGCGTTCTGCCTGACAGCAGTACTACAAAGTCTTATGTGGCTAACTTCTTTGAAAACAAACTAACCCTGCAGCTTGATGTAGATACGAAGATAGCTTTGAGCAATGGGCAACCACCGGAACAAATAGAGGTAAAGATAGCCGAAACCGGTTTCCCCTCAGGCGACGGAAAAGTAATAGTCAGCCCGGTTTACCAGATAAGTGCCGGCTACGATGCCGGCGGTAATTATCGGGAGGTTAGCTTTGACCGTCCGGTAACTATGACCCTCCGGTATGACCCTGCGGCGGTATCCCAAGATGGCACATTGGTACACATCGCCTACTTCGAAGGCAACCCAAACCAACCTGAGGCAGACTGGGTACGGCTTGACTATCCACCGGGTTATGTTCCCGAGGCAGGACGGGTCTCCGGGGTGCTGAGACATCTCTCACTCTTTGCCGTGATGGCGGAACCAGCGCCTTATCCACCGCCGCCGGCGACAGTACCACCCCAGGCGGCTCCGGCCAATTTTGAAGTCCGTAACCTGACGGTCAGTCCGGCTCAGGCAAAACCCGGAGAGAGCATTTCCATCAACTGTGAAGTAATCAATACGGGCGGGCAAAGCGGCGAGTTCACGCTAAGAATAAATATCCCCGGTCTGCTGCAGACCAGCCAGCTAATAACATTGGAGGCAGGACAGACTCAGGCAGTCAGCCTGACGTTGCCCCCGGGCAACCCGGGCACTTACCAGGTAGATATCGGCGGAACAAAAAGTACTTTTACCATAGGGACTTTAGCTCCGGTAGTAGCTGCGCCATCGGGAATACAAAAAGTTATGGCCGTCTGGCCGATTCCCGCCATTCTGGCAGTAATCGGTGCGGCTGCCCTGGTTTACTGCATCGTTATCATTGTGATGAGGAGACGCAAGTACCGCAAGCTTCTCCCTGCCCCGGCGGGCGCCGTTAGCGTTCTGACACAAACCGCCGAGCAGCGTACCCTTTATGCCACCAAGCACCAGAAGCGTGTGGCTGAACTTGCCAGCGCCATCGCCCGAGAGATGAACCTCTCTAAGAAACTGATAATGATGTTGCTTGGGGTTGGCATTATCCACGACCCCGGTTCGGCAGGATCGCCATACCCGGTGGCCCAGACCGCCCTCCAGTACCACGAGAGACTGAATGGTTCGGGTTATCCGCAGAGACTGCCTGGCGATGATATTCTCCTCGAAGCCAGGATTTTGGCTGTGGCAGACGCGGTGGAAACGATGTCCTCACCCAGACCTTTGCGTCCAGCGATCGGCCTGGCTAAGGCGCTGGAAGAAATCAAACGGAACAGCAGCACTCTCTATGACTCCGAGGTGGTCAAGGCTTTCGCAAGGCTTGTTGACCAGGGTCAGTTCAGATTCCAAACACGTTATGATTAGTCGCCAAAAGCGAAGGAGCCGCATGGAGCGGTTGTCATGAAAAAGATAGTTGGCTTGAGTCTGGCTTTGATCATGGTTGTTGGTATGATAGGTGTTGAAACTTTCGCCTATTTTGCCGACAGTGAGACCTCATCTGGCAATCAACTGGCAGCGGGTACTTTGGACCTGAAGACCAATAACGTCGACGGCGTGACGCAGACCCTCTATGCCACCAATATGTCGCCCGGCGCTACCGTCGGCCCTTATACCATTCCGTTGAGGAACGCCGGCACTACCGATGGCGCCACCCTGGATATCGGTTTTTCTTACGTGGAGAGCGATGGCAGCCCCAATACTGTTAACAAGACTGATGATGCAGTGGCTGCCCTGATGGAAGTTATTACCCTCGATTACGGAGGCTCCAGCCTTCTCAGCAGCATCAGCGATATAAACGGTAACGGCTACAAAGATGTGTATGACCTGAAGAACTCCAGCTTAACCGGGCTAAGCGGCATAGCTGCCTCAGCCACCAAGAACTTCGTCATCTCCGTCCGGTTAAGGAGTGAGACAGGAAATGACTTTCAGGCTGACGGCATCACCATGACTATGACATTCACTTTGAAGCAGTGAGATTGAGAATATCATGAGGCAGCATTCATTGCTAAAGCAGAGTTCCACGAGCAAGTCCGTTGGTATTTTCACAGCAAAGGCATACCCTGTTTGGTGCGACGATGAAAAATAGAACATGGCTAGTCTTGCTGACACTTACGGTGGTGTCTCTCCTGGCATACGGCGGGAAGGTCACCAGCGGCTACTTCAGCGACGGAGAGAGCTCGACTGACAATGTTCTACGAGTCAAGATTGCCCCCCTCTTTGGGTCGGCCGACAGTTTTGCGGTTCTGGCCGGAAGCGGGATTACAAACACCGGGGCGACCACGATTACCGGGGATATTGGCTCGTTTCCAACTTATACAGTGCCCGGAGGTTCCATAACATTGAATGGGACGAACCACGCGGACGACGCTGTCACACAGGGAGCCAAAAACGACTTGGTCATCGCGTATAACGACGCTGCTGGACGAACACCGGATCACGACGTGGGCACGGAGCTCGGCGGGACAAGCCCGGTGCCTGGTGTCTACTACAATTCCGTGGCGGGTACGTTTGGGATAACCGGGAACCTCACTCTCACGGGCGACGCGAATGCAGTCTGGATTTTCCAGGCCGCGTCCACACTCATCACGGCAACCGGTAGCGAGGTTATCTTGAGCGGAGGCGCCAAGGCTTCCAATGTCTATTGGGTGGTCGGCAGTTCGGCGACTCTGGGGGGAGAGGGCGGAGCGGGCTCCATTTTAAAAGGAAATATTCTTGCCTTGACTTCCGCTACTCTTAACACCGGCACGAATATGGAGGGTCGGGTGCTAGCACGGAACGGGGCGGTTACATTACACGCCAGCACCATTATTAAGCCCACCCCGTAAGGCACGGGGTATTCGGCATGTAAGAGCAGGATAAGTCAGGAATACGGAAGGTCCCCTTGAAGTGGAGACAATCGCCCTGCACTCATACAGCTATCCCTTACCTCATGTCATGCTTCCTCCAGTAAGTCGCCACCCGAGGCTCTGCGTTATTATGCCGCCGTGTCACTCGCTTCGCAATAGCTGAACCAGTGAGCCCCCCTCAACGAAACCCCGATTTCGTCGTGACTGCCCCAACCTGCGTCCTGTTGATAGCCTCTCACGCCTTTTCCACCTGCACCAGGCAGGTGTTGTAAGGGAACGCGCCACCGGGAGAGCACTCGTCCCTGGTCAGGGTGTTGGCATTGGCGCCCACGTCTCGGCCCCGGCTGTCCGGCCGGTACCAGGCGCCCTGTGGCACATCCACTACTCCCGGCATGATCCGTTCGGTGACCCTGGCGCGGATGATGATCTCGCCCCTGTCATTGAAGACCCTGACCATGTCGCCGGTCTCGACGTTCCTTGACCTGGCGTCGGCGCTGTTGAGCAGCATTTCCTGGCGCTGAAGCTCCCTGAGCCAGGGTAACGTCTCGAACTGGGTGTGCGTGCGGCGCTCGACGTGGGTGGTGATGAGCTGCAGCGGGTACTTGCGGGCCAGCACGTCGTTGCGGCTCTCCCAGGTCTCGATATACTTGGCGACCGGAGGAAGCAACGGGTCGTTCGCGGCCGCCCACTGTTTCGAGTAGAGCTCGATCTTGCCCGAAGGAGTGGGGAACCGGATCTTGTCCGGCTGATCGATCTGCTCCTTGAACGAGACGAAGGGTTCGCTGAGTTTGAGCTTGTGGACGCCTTGCTTGCGGAACGCTTCGTAGTCGGGGATATCGGATTCAGCCACCTCTTTACGGAGCAGCTCGTCCTCGGTCTCATCGCCGAAGTTCTCGATGCCCATGCGACGCGCCAGATCGCGGGCAATGTCGAGAGGCTGCCTGCATTCATCTACAGGCTCTACCGCCTTGTTTACGTACCCGTAGAAAGGCGTTCCCACGCCGAAATCGATGTCGTTCCGCTCCAGGAAAGTGGTCGTGGGCAGGACGATATCCGCGTACCTGGCGGTGGCCGACAGGAACTGCTCGAATACCACGATGAAATCCAGCTTCTTGAAGGCCTCGGCAATCTTGTTGGTGTTCGGGTACTGGTTCAGGTGGTTCCGGTTGTGGATGAAGGCCGCCTTGAGGTCGGCCGGATAGCCGCCGGCCTTGCCCTTCAGAATGAAATCGGGCAGGTGCGTCTGATGCACGCCCACAGGCACATACCCCTGGTGCCGCCCGTCCGATACCAGTCTGGTCACCGGGTTGATGCCATCCTCCGGCCTCTGTCCCAGGCCGTACCTCATCTTGTAGGGGAACCAGCTCCCGGACTCCCACGACCGCCCCGCCGCGTCTCCACCGTGGACGCCGATGTTGCCCGTCATGGCTGCCAGGGTGCTAGCGGCGCGGTGATACTGCTCCCCGAAGGCGGTGCGCCCCGGCGCTATGCCGGCCATCAGCGCCGCCGGTTTGATGGTGGCGTACTCCCTGGCCAGCCTGCGGATGGCGGCTGCGGGCATGCCGGTGATGGCCTCAGCCCAGGCCGGCGTCTTGGGCACGCCGTCCTCGACGCCGGTAACATATGCCTTGAACTGTTCGAAGCCGGTGGTGTATTTGTCGAGGAACGCCTTGTCCTGCAGGCCTTCTTCGATGATGCAGTAGGCCATGGCGATGAGCGCGGCGGCATCGGCGCCGGGGTAGAGCGGTATCCACTCGTCGGCGAAGACTGCAGTGGTCCGTGTGTGCCGCGGATCGATGGAGATGATTCTGGCGCCGCGCTCCCTGGCCTGGGCCAGGTACCAGGACGTGTTGGTGCCGGTTATGGTGGTCGCCGGGTTCCATCCCCAGAGCAGTATCAATCGAGAGTTGACCAGGTCATCTCTGGAGTTTCCGGTGCGCCATGTGCCGTACGTGGCCTGGGCGGCGGTGACTCCGCCCTGGAACGAAGCGCCGCCCCAGACGCTGGTGTAGCCTCCGGCCAGGCTAAGCAGCTTGTGAAACAGCCGGGTATTGTGCAACTGGCAAATGTCGCCGGCGCCCCTGATGTAGAGGATGCTCTCCGGCCCGTAGTTATCCCTGATTCGAATCAATTCCCTGGCGACTGTGTCCAGGGCCTCGTCCCAGGTGATGCGTTCAAACGGGCCCTCGCCCCTGGGCCCGGCGCGCTTCACCGGAAACCTAAGCCTGTCA
Organism: Dehalococcoidia bacterium; assembly: GCA_030647705.1. Lineage (GTDB taxonomy): Bacteria > Chloroflexota > Dehalococcoidia > JAUSJJ01 > JAUSJJ01 > JAUSJJ01. The sequence continues at coordinate 4,959 of JAUSJJ010000186.1, read as the reverse complement.
GGAGCATATATCCTTTGTCGATAGGCTCGGCCTTTGAGGCAAGCCCGCATCTGCGGCTCTTCGCCGTCATCAGTCTCGATTGCTGTAATGACGCCGTTCTTGACGTGGACCTTGAGCACGCAGGCGCCGCCGCAATGGCTGGCGCAGGTGGTCGGGATTATCTTCTCTTCAGATTCTGACATGATGGTTCTCCCTGAGGGCGCCGGGAATACTCTAGTACTTGGTTGGACAACTCAGCGTTATGATAGGATCAGGGACGAGACCCTTCGCTACGCTCAGAGCCTGCCCCGTATCCCGTATCAAATACGGGACAGGCTTTGATACGGGGGTGACACTGCTTGGTTGTCATTCTGAGTGTAACGAAGAATCTCGTTTGTTTCGCTTACTTGGGCAACGAAGTACTATATCGCCTTCTTCTTCTCAAGCGCCTCTACTTCTGCTTGGGACAGGCCCAGAAGCTGGCCGAACACGTATTGGTTGTCCTGCCCAAGATCAGGCGCAGGGTGAATCGGAGGGTTCGGGCGGTCGTGGAACTTCCACGGGTAGCCCGAGCCGAAGCGTTTGCCCATCTGTGGATGGTCGACCTCGACCAGGAAGCCTCTCTCCTTGAGGTGCCGGTCGGCGAAGATATCGGCGCTGCTCATGGAAGGGAAGGCGGCCACCCCAACCCGTTGGAGCTTCTCTGTGACTTCGCAGGGAGTCTGGCCCTCCGTCCAGCCATTCACAAACTCGTCGATTTCCTCCTGGTTCTTCCAGCGGGAGACACGGTCGGCAAACTTCTCTTCTTGCGCCAACTCTGGCCTTCCCATCGCCCGGCACAGCGCGCGCCATTCGTCATCCGTCGCCACTGCAATACTGACCCACCGGTCCTCGCCCGCGCACCGGTAGCAGTTGTGGGGCGCCATGATGTCGTCCCGGTTCCCCTTCCGCCCTGGGATCCGGCCGCTCAGGGTGTACTCCATAGCCACGTCTCCGATGAGGCTGGCAATGGCCTCTCGGGCTGAGAAATCGATGTACTGACCCTGCCCCGTCCTCTTGCGGTGAATCAGGGCGGACACGATGGCGAACGCCATCACCTGTCCCACGATCATATCGAAGATGCTTCTCTGTTCCGTGGGGATGCCATCGGGATAGCCGGTGATGTGCGACAGGCCGCCCATCGCCGCGAACGTGCCCGCGATGCTGGCGAAGTCTTTCTCCGGGCCGTCCTGCCCGAAGCCGGTGCAAGATAGCATCACCAGGTCCGGCTTGACCTCGCGCAGGCTTGGATAATCGATTCCGAACTTCGCCATCACGCCCGGGCTGAAGTTCTCCACTACCACGTCGCTTTTCCCGACCAGCCTTCTGGCCAGACTGACGGCCTCGGGATGCTTCAGATCGAGGCTCACGCCCTTCTTGTTGAAGTTGATCTCGTTGAAGGGCCAGAGCTGCCTCACCCTGAAGATGTCGCGCACGTCATACCGGTTTTCCACCCGGATGACTTCGGCGCCCATGAAAGCGAGCAGCATGCAGCAGAACGGGGCGGTCCCGTGCAGGGAGAACTCCGCTACCCGTACGCCGGTCAGCAGAGGGTTAACTCCTGGCCCCGGTCCTTGGCTCTGGCTTTCTGCCACGTCTCACCTGCCGTTCCTCTCGTTCCGGTTCCTTCCAGGGGCGAGGAGGACTATTCCGTTAGCTGCACCAGGTTCACCAGAGTTCACAGGCTCATGGCCGTATCGAAGCCCTCTGCCACGGCGGCCTTGATGCGCTGGAACGACTTGGCGTCGCCGATGGTATACACCTGGCCAACATGGCCTTTGATTTCGTCAGCCATGGCGCCGCTCGATGGCTTCGGGTCGAGCGCCAGAATGACCGTGTCAACCTCGATCAGAACGGTGTCCTTCTGATTGCCGGCAGCCACGACGCCTTTGGCCGTGATCTCGCCGATTGTGGTCGAGGTCAGTACCTTCACCTTGCCGTCGGCTACCTGATCATTGAAAGCAATCATGGCATGCGTCTGCATCTGATTGCCGATGCGCGCGGACTCCTCGATCAGCGTCACCTGTTTGCCCCGTTGTGCCAGCGCCAGGCCCAGCGAACATCCGGCGAATTGCCCGCCGATGATGGCAACCCTGTTCCCGATGGGGAAACCCCGCCCCAGGAACGACCTCACCAGCGAGGTGGTGATGAACGGCTTGCCCACGGTGGTGAGCAGGCGCAGCACTAAGCCTTTTTTCAGCGGCTTACCGTCGGTGAGATTGAGCAGGTCCTTGCTGCTGAACACGTTGTTCCTGCCGATGCCGGGCACGCTGTATTCAGGGAATGTCCCGCCAGTGGCAACGATGACGGCATCCGGCTTCATCCCGTTGACCAGAGTCGGAGTCGCCTCGGTCCGTGTTATGACCTTGATGGGCAGCTTGCCCACCTGTCTGCTCAGGTAGTTGTTGAAGGCCTCGATTTCTTCGTTGTGGACGCCGGCCAGGGCCATCAGTCCGCCAAGGTGGTTGCGTCTCTCAAACAGCGTCACGTTATGTCCCCTGAACGCGGCGGTGCAGGCCGCCTCCAGACCACCTGGCCCCCCGCCAACTACGACTACTTTCTTCCTCGTCTTTGCGGGCGCTATCGAGTCGTACTGAGTCTCTCTGCCCGCCACCGGGTTCACCGCGCACCTGATGGGCTCGCCCCTGACCACCGTGTTCTCGCGACACTCGTTGCAGCTCAGGCACCAGCAGATGTCTCTCACCTTGCCTGCAGCCACCTTCTGCGGCCAGTCAGGGTCGGCGATCAGCCCCCGGCCAATGGCGATGAAATCGGCTTTGCCGTCACGCAGCACTCGATTGGCAAGCCGGGGTTCCTGGAGGCGGCCGGGCACCGCCACCGGGACCTTGACCACATCCTTCAGCGCTTTGCCCAGGTGCACCCAGCAACCACGCGGGAAGAAGTAGGGCGGATTGGGCGGCATCTTGCCGCCGGCGCCGCCGCCGGAAACGGTGATGCCGTCCACCCCGGCCTCTTCCAGTTTCCTGGCGATCGCCTGTGCGTGAGGGATATCAATGCCACCCTCGATGTACTCGTCAACAGAGAACTTCGCGGTTATGGCAAAGCCGGGTCCGGTGGCCTTCCTCATGGCCTCCAGTACCTCCAGCACCAGTCGGCACGGGCCATCGGTGGTGATTCCGTACTTGTCTGTGCGCTTGTTGAAGAATGGCGAGAGGAACTGCCCCATGAGATACCCGTGGTGGGCGTGTATTTCAATCAGATCGAAGCCCGCGGCCTTGACATGGCCGGCTGCCACCCCACTCAACTCAACCATCTTCTCTATTTCTGCAGTGCCCAGGATGCGCGGCTTGATGCTGGACCCGACGGGAGGGATGCCGGAAGGAGAGATATACTGCAGCTTCGTGGCGTCGGCTTTGGGATCCCAGGGCCCGCCCTTGTCGTAGGCGCCACCGCCCAGCGATAGCTGGATGGCCGCTTTGGCGCCGTTGTCATGGATGCCTTTGGCCAGGCGGGTCAGGCCGGGAATGAAACGGGGATGGTCAACCCTGACGAAGGAGTGGTGGGCCAGCCTGAAGGGGTCTATAGAGGTTTCCATCAGGGACACCTCGACGGTTATCAGGCCGGCGCCGCCCCTTGCCCTGCGGGCGTACCAGTTGACGATCTCGTCTCCGATCTCGCCGTCTTTTCCGGCGAGGCCGGTGCCCATGGCGGGCATGACTATCCTGTTCTTCAGTTCCAGTGGCCCGATCCGGCCCGGCTTGAACAGATTGGAGAATGGCATTTCCTATCCTCTGGCGGCCTTGTCCAGGTATTGTTAGCTGTTGCGTTCTCACGAAAACAGGCTCGGGGGATATCTCACCCAAGAGAAAGGGAAGGACAGGGGGTGTCCCCCTGTACCCCTGCCGGAGAAGGGATGCCATCCTTTCTCCGGACTCTACCCTCGACGAAGCCCCCTCACCTGGCTCTCCCCATCAATGTCATTCTGAGCGAAGCGAAGAATCGCGTAGCCCGACGGGGTGGTGGGAGGCATCGGGTCCAAGCGGGCGGCCAGCGGCTGGAAAGCCGCTGGCCGCCCACCGCGGAGCGCCTAAGGCAGAACTGGCTCTGCCGGTGTAACCAGCCTACTTGGCGGGCGTTGCGGAAGCCATCATCTTGGTCCAATTTGGGAGTCCCTTGATGACCTGAATGTCCCCAACGTTCTTGCCCAGGGCCAGCAACATGTTCGGGCGTACCACGGAGAATCCCCTGGCGGCGTCGAACTCGATCTGGGCGGCCTTCCTGATGTTCTCATCCACTTTCTTGACGTCCGCCTCTTTCAGGGAGTCGTCGATCAGCTTGTCGACCTCCGGGTTCTGGTCGACCCTGAAGACATCCTTGCTGTGGTAGAGCAGTCTCATTTGGTTGATGCTGGAGCCTCTCTGGATCAGGGCGAAGGTGGATGCCTGCCCCACCAGTTTGTCGGGCTGCGGCGTGGCGTTGTACATTGCGCGCATTCCCGCGAGATCTATGGGGATGATGGTGGCTTTCACCCCTATCTTGTCCCAATAGCCGGCCACCACTTCCGCCAGGCGCCCAAGCTCGGGGTTGCCTGCCTGGGGGAAGGTGTACAGGCTGATATTGAATCCCTTTTCGTAGCCGCCGTCCTTGAGAAGCTGCTTGGCCTTTTCCACGTCGTATGGATCGGGCTTCAGGTTGGGATCAAAGCCAAGCGTCACCGGAGTCAGCGTCTGCTGAGCGCCCGGGACGGCATCGCCATCGTAGATGAACTTGGCCACTTCATCCCGGTTGACCGCCAGGGACAGCGCCTGACGCACGCTCTTGTTGTAGGTGGGACCTGCCGCAGGCAAAGCCGACCCGTAGAGCACGATGGAATGGTTCCAGGCGTCCGAAATGGTCTTCACCTTGAAGCCGGCATCCGTCACCTGCTTCTTGGAGGAGATGGACACGTCTATGGCGTCGGCCTCGCCCTTCTTGAGCATG
>JAUSJJ010000185.1 GCA_030647705.1 Dehalococcoidia bacterium | reverse complement strand
GGTCAAAGGCGACGCCAAACTCGGCGCGGCGGACCTGAGGACAGCGGCGCTGTCGGTGCTGCGAGGGACCAGTATCTGGGTACGACAGAACCGGGGCCAGGGTTCGTTGCCATACGGACTCTCGACCCACCTGGACACGGTAATCGGAGAACTGGAGAGATGGAAGGCGTGACCGGTTTCGGCCTGAAACTGCAGAAGGTGCGAAGCCATCTTGTCCAGCAGGGCCAAGCCATCGTGGCTCTCCAGGAGGCTTTGGTCGGGGAATCGGAGCATCTGCGCCGACTTGACCAGGCACAATCAATTCGTGAGATGAGGTCTCAAGTCGTGCGGAAGATTGAAGCATTAATGCATAGTGAATCAGCCGCCAGCGCCGCCTCTGGCACGGCCGCGCTCATTGGTAGCGGAGCCTCGTTCCTCTTGGGGGCCATCGCCGCCGCCGCGTCCGGCAGCCGCGAACATCCACTCGTGGTCGGGACGCGGATGGCCAATGCGGTCCTGGAAAACAAAGAACCCTATGGCAGCGTGCTGGTGGCAGTTGGGCCCCGCGGTGTTCCGGACGATGTGAACGTAATCTCTGTGTCGCAGTGGGCCAGGGAGTCGGGCCGGTCAGAAGCAGCAGTTGAGGCTGCACTGAAGGCAAGGGGCCAGTTGCTGATGACGCCTGACGCCTTCAACCGCCTGATGGACTCGCTTGAGCATGGTGTACTCGGCGGAAATGTGGTTCTGCCTGTGAGCGCCAAGAACCTGCTGCCCCCGCCCGTTGTCGCACAGATCGCATTGGTTGCCCGAAGAGCTATGGTCGGGCTGCCTGCGCGCCATGTATCGGACCCTTCAGTCTCAGTGGAGAAGCAACCGTGAAAGCCTACCTCGAGCCAGGGGAAATCGAGCGCTTGGAGCAGGCCGCTGGCAATCTGCGTGACCAGCTGCTCATCCGCATGCTGTTTCACCTGGGCTGCCGCATCTCGGAGGCCTTGGCTTTGACGGTCCAAGACGTGGACCTGGAGCAAGGCGCAATCACTATCCAGCACCTCAAGACTCGCCTCAAGCTCGCTTGCCCACGTTGTAACGCTGGGCTAGGGCGCAGCCACGCCTTCTGCCCCAAGTGCGGCACCCATGTGGAACAGGCGGTGGCCAGAGAGATGGAACATCGTCGAGTGCGGACACTACCTGTTGACGTCGAAACCCTGGCCATGCTCAAAGAGTACGTCTCGCGTGGCGGTCCGGTGCAGAAGAATGGCAAGAAGCTCATCTTCGGCATCAACCGCCATCGGGCGTGGCAGATAGTGAGGGAATGCGGTGAGCGGGCCGGACTGCCGTCTCTGGTCAACCCCGAGACCGGCAAAGTCCGTGGCATCAGCCCTCACCGGCTCCGGGACGCGTTCGCTGTCCATGCAGTGAAGGTCAACGACTCTGGCGACGGGCTCCGACTACTTCAGGAACATCTTGGCCATGCTTCGTTCAACACCACCGCCAAATACAGGAAGATCGGCGGTGACGAACTGAAGGAATGGTACAACAAGCTATGGGCAAAGAGGGAAACCGCCGATGGCTGAAGTTCTCATGCTCAAACCACGCCATGGCGGTTTCCTCAGGTCCTTCGGCTGCGCCTGGTTTATCAGGGAGTTTTTGCTCGGCAATGGCCCCCATGGTTCCCCGAAGATAGACCCACTCGT
>JAUSJJ010000184.1 GCA_030647705.1 Dehalococcoidia bacterium | reverse complement strand
AATGCTCCATAACGTGCCGCCATGCAGCTTACTCCGCGCTATCATCCCAATAGAGCAACGCTGTCAGGGGCACTTGACACGTACGCATGGAAGGGCAGACATCCCGATAAATCCCGGCTGGTCGGGGCGAAGGGAGAAGATGTCCCCCCTTTGAGGCCGGCGAGGGTCATTTGTACCACAGGATGTGTTGCGCCTCGAGCGGCACGGCGATGCCTTCAAGGCAGGGCACTACGCGCGGGGTATAGTCGGCGGCGGCGCGCTGCGCCGGGATGCTTATGCTGTACATGTAGCCATTCACCGACCCTGCCAGGGCTTCACCCCGGTTCATGGCACGGATATCAGGACCGCCACCCTCACTACCCAGGGGCTCTGCGTAGAGCTGCACCTGCACGGCGTCCGGACCGAGATCATCCAGGTATACAGGAATCTTGAAGGTGTACTGTCCGTCATCGTCCTTCACCTCCAGCCTGCCGAAGTGAACCTGCGGCCAGTGCTCTTCCAGAGACTGCCGCCAGCCGCAGCAGACTGCCGCCTTCCTGGCTTCATCGGCGGCGCGACTGCGGAAGGCCTGGGCTGCGGGAACATAGAACCTCTCCGCGTACTCGCGGAGCATGCGGTTGGAGCTGAAGTACGGGGTGAGCTCCGCCATGCTGGCGCGAATGCGAGCGACCCAGTCTCGGGGTATGCCGCTGGCGTCCCGATCATAGAAGCAGGGCACAACCTCCTCCTGCAACACATGGTACAGGTGTTCCGCCTCCTGAGCGTCCCAGACCGGATCGGTATCGTGCTCCTGGCCGTCTCCGATGGCCCAGCCGACCTCGGGGCGATAGGCCTCCGCCCACCAGCCGTCTATCTCGGAAAGGTTGAGGCCCCCGTTGACCAGCACCTTCATGCCGCTGGTGCCTGAAGCCTCCCAGGGACGCCGGGAAGTATTGATCCAGAGGTCTACCCCCTGCACCAACTGCCCGGCCAGCCCGATATCGTAGTCGGCAAGGAAGACGGCCCGGCGGCGCACGTCCGGGCGGAGCACGAACTCCGACCAGTCGCTGATCATCTGCTTGCCGGCTTCGTCTTTGGGGTGTGCCTTTCCCGCTACGATGAGCTGCATCGGGCGCTGAGGATGGTTGAGGATGCGCGCCAGGCGGTCCGGGTCGCTGAGCAACAGGTTCGGTCGCTTGTAGCCGGTGAAGCGGCGGGCAAAGCCCACGGTGAGCACGTTCGGGTCCAGTATCTGCCTGGACTGGGTCACCTCCCTGGCGGAGGCGCCCATTCCGGCAAGCTGCCGGGCCAGCCGTTCCCGTGCGTATCGGACCAGTTGCTGGGACCCCGCCGTGCGGAAGGCCCAGAGCGTCTCATCGGGTACCTGCTTCAACTCGTCCTCGACAGCGCCCATGGTGCCCAGCCAGCGCTGTTTGCCGCACCTGGTCTGCCAGAGATCATCGGCTGCGGCAGAGTCCCACGAGGGCATGTGTACGCCATTGGTGATGTGAGTTATGGGCACTTCATGCTGAGGCCAGCGGGGGAACAGCGGTTGAAATATGCGGCGGCTCACCTCTCCGTGCAACCGGCTGACGCCATTGACCACCCCCGAGCCACGGATCGCCAGATAGGCCATGTTCAGCGGCTCGCTCGCGTCGCCCGGCTCTTTGCGCCCCAGGGCCAGCAAGCCATCCAGGCCGATATCCAGCCGGTCGGCGTACGGCCCCAGATAGCGCCTCACCATCTCAGCGGGGAAGCGGTCGAAGCCGGCCTCCACGGGAGTGTGAGTGGTGAAGATGTTACCGGCGCGGGTGGCGGTCAACGCAACGTCGAAAGGAAGCTCGTTTCTCTCCATGAAGTCCCGCGCCCGTTCTATCACCGCCAGGGCGGCGTGCCCTTCGTTGAGGTGACAGACCTCAGGCTGAACGCCGAGTGATCGCAGCAGACGCCAGCCCCCGATACCCAGCACTATCTCCTGCTGCAACCTGATCTCCGGACCGCCCCCGTAGAGCTCGCTGGTGACGCCCCTGTCGGGCGGGCTGTTCGCAGGGTCGTTGCTGTCAAGGAGGTAGAGCTTCACCCTGCCCACCTTGACCTCCCAGGCCCGCAGGCGCAGGCGGCGGCCGGGGAAATCCAGGTCTACTCGAAGCCAGGCGCCGTTGGCATCTCTGACAGGCATGACTGGAAGCTGGCTGGGGTCGTTGGAAGGGTAGAACTCCATCTGCCTGCCCTGGGCATCCAGCGCCTGGCGGAAGTAGCCCTGCTGGTAGAGCAGACCGACGCCCACCACGGGAACGCCGAGGTCGCTCGCAGTCTTCAGATAGTCGCCTGCCAGGACCCCCAACCCGCCTGAGTAGATGGGCAGGGCCTCGCTCAAGCCGAACTCCATGCTGAAGTAGGCCGCGACGAACTTCGCCTCCGGATGTGCCTGCGGAAACCAGCAAGCCGCTTCGGAGGCCTCGCGATACGTTTGCACGTTTTCATCGACCAGCTTGCGGAAGCCGGCATCCGACTCCAGTGCCTTCAACCTAGTGGGACCGACGGTCTGCAGGATGAGCCAGGGATTGCCGGTCACCGCCCACAACTCAGGATCGATGTGTTCCCAGAGGCGGTCGGTGGTATGGCTCCAGGACCAGCGCATATCCAGCGCCAACTCGACAAGAGATTCGAGGCCCTGGGGCAGGGGAGGCACCAGATAGTAGGCGGGTGTAGACATGCCAACTCCTCAGTTCTTCGGTGCGGGGGGCCTGGCGCCACCTGGCGTAATGGCAAGCGCCTACCGCCATTATAGCGCTTTCCACGGGCAGAGTTAAGGTCTGCGGCGACCGGGCGCCCCTGGAAACAGCGGGAGTTGACAGGTACTGTTCAGTCCTTTTGGGGTTACACTTAGGACAGGTCGACGATGTCCGGAACGGCGCTCAGGACCGGGCCGCGTGTCCTGATATCGGCGGCGCTTTCGGAGGGTTTCTCGGGCCTCCTGTGGTACTCCTTGATCGGCACCGAGTTGGTGAAATCCCTGCGCGTGCCGCAGAACTTGCAGGTGCCGGCGCTCGATGGCCCGGCCGGACTACCTATGACCCAGTAGTGGCAGCATCCATCCGTGGCTCCGGTTCCAGGAAGCGGGATTCCCAATCCCCTGACTGGCATTTCGAGTTCGACGCTTGCCATGTTCCACCTCCGAGGATGACGGCCTCTGTTGAGCGCATGCTAACCTTCTGTCACCGACAGCAGGTATCATATCTCCATAGTATCGCAGACGGCGTTTCCGGCGGATATCAGGGAAGCTACGTATTTTGCCGCCGAAGTGTCCTTAGTTTCCCTGACCTGCCCCGGGGGGACTACTGAGCAAGACTCTCCAAGCGCCTTCCTCCGTCTTTCATCGTGACCCTCCGGCGCTCAGCCTGTTGCGTGACATGTCCGGAAGGGGTTATAATCGTCCCGAAACGAGGTGCAAACATGGGCACACACGAAAGCGGCGTGAACTTCGAGAACCTGATCCGCGACCTAGCGGAAATGTACCCGTTCGACGTGTCCGAAGTCGTCCTTGTGGAGTTGGTAGCCAATTCACTTGACGCCGGAGCAAGTCGTATTTCAATAGATTACGACCCAAAGGGCAAAGTTCTTGTTGTCGCGGACAACGGCAAGGGCATGGGCGCCTCGCAGTTTGACGAGTATCACGATTTTGCCGCTGGATTGAAGAGACGGGGATCTGGCATAGGCTTTGCCGGAGTAGGCGCGAAGATCAGCTTCAACATTGCCGATAGAGTAATGACGGAAACCCACAGCGAGTCGTTCTCCGGCGGATCCGATTGGTTCCTTCAGTCCAAGAGAAGCCTACAGTGGCAAGACATCCTGCCAGTTCACTTGTCCGGGAGTGGCACAAGAGTAGAGGTCAGATTCCGGTCAGATGCCGAGATACCCTACCCGTCCAAAGAGGATTTGATCCGGCTCGTGCGCCGGCATTACCTCCCCCTTCTTGATACGAATTTCCTCGATTTGTACCAACGGAGAGGCTGCTATACGAGTGACTTGAGGTTCGTCGTCAACGGCAGAGTTGTGACGCCCAGCGATCTCAAAGTCACCTTTGGGCTCGAGAAAGTCCGAGAATTCACTCCCA
>JAUSJJ010000174.1 GCA_030647705.1 Dehalococcoidia bacterium | reverse complement strand
TGTCAAGCAGCACCGTAAATGATAGGCCGTTGCTCTTCATGAAGCTGTCCACCGTCGCCGGGTCCTCCCCCAGGTCAATCCCCAGCAGTACCAGGCCCCGGTCGGACAGCGCCTTGTCCTCGAAGACCTGCTGCAAAATGGGCATTTCCGCCCGGCAGGGCGGGCACCAGCTTGCCCAGAAGTTCAGAAACACCGGCTTGCCCCTCAGATCTGAAAGGCGCAGCGTTTCCCCCGTCAGCATCTTGACGGTGAAGTCGGGGGCCAGCGAGCCGACGCGAGGCGCTATCTGTCGCGTGGCCGCCACGCCAGAGGGGGTGGTGGCCTTCGGGACGGCCGGCTGACAGGAGACTGTCGCCACGGTCACGACGCTAGCTGCCAGAAGCAGCCATTGCAAACGTGAAATCGGATTCGTCATGGAGTAGTACCCCCGAACAGAGTGAAGTACCGGCTGAGCTTCTCCAGCGTGCCGGTGAATATCAGAACGCCCAGAACGATGAGCGTCAGGCCGCTGACTATCGAGATCAGGTTAAGGAAACGGTTGAGCCTCTTCAACTGAGAAGACACGAAGGTCAAGGCCAGCCCGGCGGCCAGGAAGGGCACCCCCAGGCCCAACGAGTAGGCAGCCAGCAGTGAGGCGCCCTGTCCCACCGTCTGTGAGTCCCAGGCCAACGCGAAGATGGCGCCCAAGATGGGCCCTATGCAGGGCGTCCAGCCGATGGAGAAGGCCGACCCGACCAGGAAAGAACGGGCGAAGCCCGGGGCGCTCCGCGGGGCGTAGTTCAGGCGCTTCTCCCGGTACAGCCAGGGTATCTTGACCAAACCCGTCAGGTGAATCCCCAGCGCCACCAGCACCACCCCGACCACCTTGCGCAGCAAGGGCATCTGCGGCGCCACCGCCGAGCCGATGAGGCCCATCGCAGCACCCAGGGCCACGAAGACCAGCGAGAAGCCGATGACGAAGCTCAATGCGTGAAGGAAGGTGTTCATTCGCCGGCCTTCGGATTCGTGCGCAGTCGACCCCGCCAGGTGGGCCACATACACCGGCACCAGGGGCAGCACGCAGGGTGAGATGAATGACAGTATTCCAGCCCCGAAGGCTAGCAGCAGGGTGACGCTCTGCGCTTCCACCAGTTCTCCTCCCCGTCGTCAGGCATCGCCGCTTGCCCCCGGGTCTTCGCTTTTTTGTGCAGATGGCCGCTCAGCGTTTGTCGGCGCAATCGTCTCAGCCCCGGCAGGGCGTTTCTTGAAAGACATGTACAGCAGCAAAGGCACGCATATCGCCAGCGAGATCAGGGAGATGATGTGCGCCTGATGGAACGGGCCGAGGATGGCCTCTTCCCCCCTCACCCAGCTTATGGCGAAGCGCCCAACCGAGTACAAAGAGAAATAGAACAGGAATATCGCGCCCTGCGGCCGGGGTTTCTTACGGTAGACCCAGATCATCCCCAGGACCAGGACGTCCCAGAAGATCTCGTACACCGGCGCCGGGTGCCTGGCATCGAAGAGGATGGTAGTCGTCGCCGCATTGGGATGGGTGTAGACGAAACCCCAGGGGAGCGAGGTCGGCGTACCCCAGGCGTCCCCGTTGATGGTGCAACCGATCCTGCCGATAGCCTGCGCCAAGATCAACGCGGGAGCGCTCACATCCAGCAAACGGGGCACGGAGATATGCTGGAGCCTGGCAGCGACGATGCCGACGATGGTCCCGCCGATAATGGCGCCGTACAGGGATACGCCTCCCTCCCAGACGGCGAACATCTTCGCCGGGTTGGCCGTGTAATAGGGCAGGTTCTCCAGTACGGGGAAGAGCCTGGCGCCGACGATTCCCCCGGGGACCGCCCAAAACGCCACCGAGTAGACGTTGTCCGCGGTGAGATTATGTGATTTGGCCAGTCTGGCCGCAAAGTAGACCGCAATCACGACGGCCAACGCGGTCATCAGCCCGTGCCATGACAGGACCAGGCCGCCGATCGTGGCGATGTTGGGGTCCATCCCTATATCGATCATCGTTCCCTCACTCGGATACCCATTATAGCACCCGCGCCGGTATTTGGCAGCATTCGCAGGGGGCACTCTCAACCGCCTGTTGCGGGAGGGGATGCCGCTGTAGGACAGGGAGGGGACCTGTGAAGTTTGCGGTCGTTTTCGAGCAACACGAAGAGGGATACATTGTGGTCAGTTGCCCCGCTCTGCCTGGGCGCCACTCGCAGGGGAGAACCAGGGAAGAGGCTGTGGCCAATATCAGGGAGGCGATCCAAGGGTACATAGCCAGCATGCGGAAGCACGGGGAGCCTCTCGTAGGATGGGTGCAGACCCGATTAAATCGGGCCGTAACCCACCTTCAACAAGCTGTGGGTTTCGCTCTGCTCCACCCATCCCCAGGCGACTAAGCATTCCCTGGCATAGCCCTCAGTCCTCCGCGGCCGTCCTCGCCAGTTTGTCTGCCATCTCGTTCAGCGTGTCGCCGGAATGGCCGTTGACTTTGTAGAAACACACGTTGTGCTTGCCCACCAGACTC
>JAUSJJ010000170.1 GCA_030647705.1 Dehalococcoidia bacterium | reverse complement strand
GTCGGAGCGGCCTTCTTCGGTTTTCTATAGGGTCGGCTAGGCGTCCACGCCTGCCAGAGAGCGCTTGCCTGCCGCATATACTTCCGGGGTTAGCGCATCGCCGGGCAGATAGGTCTTGCTCTTGGCAAACTTCTCCGGATCGTAGTCCGGAAGCTTCAGAGCCTTGCGCTTCGCATCGATGTGCGCGATCGACTTGTCCACGATCTTCAGCCAGTCCGGCTCGAACTCCAGCTTGCCTCCGGTGAGCTTTTCCCAGCCCTCGCCGACCAGCTTGGTCAGTTCCGGGACCTCGGAGAAGGGCGATTCCACTCCAAAGAGCACGTAGGCGCCGGAAGCCACGAAGTATGCTCCAATGGCTAGCGCCTTCTCGGACATCCACTCCGGAGCGATGCCCACGCCGGGCAAATCGCTGATGTCATCGCCCAGGCCACCCTCGGTGGCCATCTGGGTGAGGACGGTCAGGATGCGGGAGTTGTCCACACAGGAGCCCATATGCAGCACCGGCGGAATGCCGATGGTGTTGCAGACCTCCTTGAGTCCTGGCCCCGCCAGGTCCATCATCTCAGGGGTCAGCAGGCCAAACTTGCCGGCCGACAGAGCGCCACAACCGGTGGTCACTACCAGCACATCGTTCTTGATCAACTCGCGTATGATCCCGATATGCGCCTCGTCGTGACCGACCCTGGGGTTGTTGCAGCCCACCACGCCCGCCGCGCCGCGGATGCGCCCGGCGATGATGGCGTCATTCAATGGCCGGAAGGACTGCCGGTAGATGCCGCCCTGCATGTAGGCGATGTACTCATGGGAGAAACCGGCGATCATCTGGTTGGTCACGTCTGGAATACGCACTCGGCCACGGTTGGGATAGTTGTCGACGGCTGTGCGTATGATCTTCTTGGCGATGTTCACCGCGTCGTGCTCATCGAACTGGATGTGCAGGGCCCCTTCGATCTTGGCCTTGCGCGAGGTGGTGATCAGCTTGGTGTGATAGCGAGCGGACAACGGCACCAGCGCTTCCATCACGCACTGGACATCCACCACCATCGCCTCCACGGCGCCGGTGATGATGGCCAGCTCCTGCTGAAGGAAGTTCCCCGCAACCGAAATGCCTTGCCTGGTGAGGATCTCGTTGGCGGTGCAGCAAATGCCGGCCAGGTTTATTCCCTTGGCGCCCTTGGTCTTGGCATAGGCGATCATCTCCGGGTCACTGGCGGCCTGGACGAGCAGCATCGAAAGGGTCGGCTCGTGGCCATGGATCACTACGTTGACCTCATCCTCTTTGAGCACGCCGAGGTTGGCCTGAGACCTCACCGGCGCCGGCGTACCGAAAAGGATATCGCTGATGTCGGTGCTCAACATTGAACCGCCCCAGCCATCGGCGAGCGAGGTCCGCAGCGCTCCGAGTAAGATGTGCTCAGGGTCCTGGTCGTTTCCCATCACCGTACGGTGGAGCATCTCTACTACTTCGCGGTCAACGCCTCTGGGGGCGATGCCTAGCTTCTTCCAGATCTCTTGCCGCTTCTGCGGGGCGCGGGAAAGGTAGATCAGATTGTCGTTCTGCTTGCCGAATTCGGCGATGGCCTTGTTGGCTACATCGATGGCGATCTCTTCTTTGGAGCGGCTTCCTACTTCGACTCCCATGAGTCCTGCCACGGCGTGGAGCTTTGCCACATCCTTGATCTCATATCCGGGCGCCTGCCCTTTGGCCGCTGCCAGCAGGGTGAACGCCATGTCCCGGCCGTGGTCGGAGTGAGCCGACGTGCCGGCCGCGATGGAGCGGGCCAGGTTTCGTGCGGCAATGGTGGTCAGGCTTGCGCCGCAGACCCCGTGGGTAGTCTCTCCGATAAACCGGCAAGGCCCCATGAAGCAGTTCTTGCAACATCTGCCGCTGGCCCCTGTAGGACAAGGCTGAATCTCTTCTGCCCGGCTAAAGGCCGTGGAGATACACTCCGACTCTGCTATCTCCAGGACTTCCAGGGTTGCCGGATCAATGCTTTTTCCGTCTGGCATTGCTACTCCTTTCAGAAACTCGCTCTGAAATGCGATTCAATCAACCCATCCAGTTTATCACATTTGACCGAGTGAGTCAAAGCTACGGGCATCTGTTTTGGAAGGATTCCGCGGGCGTTTGGAGGGGCGTGAGCCGGGGTGTTGGGCTGCGTCGGACGAGACGGCGTGGTTCGGGGAGGAAAGGGGGGCGAGGTCACCGACCTCGCCCCCCTTTCCTGGGGTCTGTCAGGCTGTAAGCCTATCCGTTACCACAGCTTCTTCCGCGATGCGGACAGACTGGAAGCAGCGGTCGTGTCGTGTAGTTGCGGGCGCGCCAGGAACTTCTTGAGCGATTCCTGGATCGCCTCGTCCGTGCCGGGAATACCCGTGGCGATCAGCGTAATTCTGGCTTTGCCTTCCATTGTGGGGTCGGTGGTCATACCGAAGAAGATGATGGCCTCCGGGTCGGCTGCTTTAGCGATCATCTCGCCGGCAGCGTTCACCTGGCCTATGGTCAGGTCCTTACCTCCGGCGATATTGAACAAGACGCCTTTGGCCCCGTGTATGGAGAGCTCCAGCAGCGGGTTGTTGATGGCCTGAGAGGCGGCGTCCAACGCGGCCTTCGCCCCCGAGCCGTTGCCAACGGCCATCAAAGCCGTCCCTGGGATGGACATCAGCGCCTTGACATCCGCCAGGTCAACGTTGATTTCTCCAGGCACGTTGATGACGGACGAAACGCCCAGAATGCCCTGCATGACTACCTCGTCGGCCATGGCAAAGGCCTCCCGCATGGGCACGTCTTCGGCGACCATCTTGAGCAACTGGTCATTATGGATGACCACCAGATTGTCCACGTTCTTCTTCAGTTCGCCTACGCCGGCGATGGCCTGCTCCAGTCGCCGTTTGCCCTCGAAGCTGAAAGGCGTGGTGACCACCCCCACGGTTAGCGCTCCGCTCTCCTTCGCTATCTTGGCCACTACGGGCGCCGCCCCTGTGCCGGTACCGCCCCCCATGCCTGCCGTGACGAAGATGAGGTCTGCATCCCTGATGAACTTCCTCAACGATTCCTTGCCCTTTTCCGCGGATTCAGCGCCTACTTCGGGCTTGCCCCCGGCTCCCCAGCCATGGGTTAGCTCCTCGCCGATCTGGATTGCCATGATCCCCTGGACGGACTCCAGGGACTTGATGTCAGTGTTGACCGCCAGGAATTCCACCCCGGCCACCTGTTTGGCCGCCATGCGCCTGACGGCGTTGCAGCCCCCACCGCCAACGCCGACCACTTTGATCATGGCAGGCGGCCTGATAAACCGGGCGCCTGTCTCCTGAGTCATTCCCTCACCTGGCATCGCGAGATCTCCTTCTGGTAGAATCACTATGTAGTCCCGAGAAGTCCCTGGCGGGCTTCGTCGGCCATGTACTCAGTTACGGCGTAAGTACTCGGCTGCTTTTCCCGGCTTTGTCTTGCGAGAGGGCGCAATACACTTCGCCCGAGCTAATGAGACGAATCTGACACGTCACTCCGAGCCCGGAATGGTGCGGCCAAGCTCTTCGTTGACTCCGTTGTCCGAGGCAGCCGAGCGCTACTCTATGCTGTCCATCTTCTTGGGTATGTAGTTGCTCTTGCGCACCCACAGGTATACGCCACCTGTGGCAATCGCCGTGGAGCCGATCATCAGGGCGAGGTACCACCATACGTCCTTGGGCCCGATCTCGAACACGGCATTCCCCAGTATGGTTGCCAGTGTGTTGGGCACGAGAACGGCGGTGCCGATTATGGTCAGGTAGGTCATGAACAGAGCCATCCTGTTGTTGAGACTCTGGAGCTGTGCGTTGTAGATGCTGGACAGTACCTCCAGTCCTGAAGCCAGGACCGACGACATGTGTTCCGCCAGCGCGATTTGTCTGTTGACATCCTCGCCCAGGACGCCCAGCTTCTCCAGCATTGCCGCGTCGTTGGTGATAAGCTCGGCGTCTCCGTAGCGAAGCGCATGAAGCACGTCCAGTGTGTCCCAAAGGGCATTCAAGTACGTGATGAGGGCGTGCTTCATGAGGAATATCTCGGGCGCTACTTTGGTCCGAGGCACGTGGGGGTCCATCATCGCCTCATTCAGGGCGTCGCCCCTTTCCTCG
This sequence comes from Dehalococcoidia bacterium, assembly GCA_030647705.1. GTDB lineage: Bacteria > Chloroflexota > Dehalococcoidia > JAUSJJ01 > JAUSJJ01 > JAUSJJ01. Next base: position 54 of record JAUSJJ010000170.1, on the reverse strand, counting down.
ATCTGACGCAGGTGCTCGAAGTTCCGGTCGTTGTTCTCATCAACGATCCGGATG
>JAUSJJ010000154.1 GCA_030647705.1 Dehalococcoidia bacterium | reverse complement strand
TCGCGATCACGGGGCGGACTACACCTGTCCCTTGACCACCGGAATGTTCATCCGCATTGCAGCCGAAGCAGCGGAGGAGGGTCTGGGCCGCAGTGAAAACGAGGTAACGCCCTACTGGCGCGTGGTGAAGCCGGACGGAAGCCTGGTCGAGAAGTTCCCCGGCGGCGCAGGCTAGCCGCTTGCGTGGTGAAGACCACCTTCTACTCGCCGGCATGGGAAAAGCCTCCGCATGTGGCCGACTTTCTGGGCCTCCTCCAGGAGCTGTGATCGGTTGCCCGGCCTGCCTCCGGGGGATATTGCTGACCACCAGATTCTGCTATAATTCTCTCCCGGCGTCCGGTCACAATAGGCGCCCGGCGTTATCATCGTACGATGTCAGGTGTTGAACATGAGAGTGGTTGCCATAGTCGGCATGAGCGGCGCCGGCAAGTCAGAGATAGCCGGCGTTTTCGAGGAGAACGGCTTCGTCAGGGTAAGGTTCGGTGATCTGACTGACGAGGAACTGGCCAGGCGAGGCCTGCCCCAGACGGAGGAGAACGAAAGCCGCATCCGCAGGCTGCTGAGGGAAGAGCATGGAATGTCCGCCTACGCCAAGCTCAACCTGCCCCGGATCGACTCTGCTCTGGAACGGTCGCGCGTGGTTGTGGACGGCCTGTATTCCTGGGAGGAATACGTCCTGATGAAGCGCCACTACGGGGACAGCTTGTGTGTGGTGGCCGTGTACTCTTCACCCGGGGCCAGGCGCCGCAGGCTTGTCAGCAGGCCGCGCAGGCCCTTGACAGTGGAGCAGTCCATCAGCCGGGATTTCGATGAGATTGAGAAGGCGAACAAGGGTGGGCCCATTGCCATGGCAGATGTAACCATCGTAAATGAATCGTCTCTTGAGGACCTCAGGCAGAGGACTCAGGAGCTTGTCCGCGGGTCCTTCAAGTGAACGAGATACGAAGGCCGAGCCCGGACGAGTACTTCCTTAAGATAGCTTCCGTGGTGGCAGAACGCTCCACCTGCCTGCGGCATCACGTCGGAGCGGTAGCGGTTAGGGACAAGCACATACTGGCTACGGGATACAACGGGGCGCCGGCGGGGCTAAAGGATTGCCTGGAACTGGGCTGCCTCAGGGACCAGCTCGGCATCCCGTCGGGAACAAGACACGAGATCTGCCGCGCCATCCACGCCGAGCAGAATGTGGTGATCCAGGCCTCGCTCCACGGCGTCAGCACCGAAGGCGCCACCATCTACGCCACTCACACGCCCTGCGTCCTCTGCGCCAAGATACTGGTGAACGCCAGGATAAAGCGCTACGTCAGCTTCGCCAGGTACGCGGACGATTCCTTTCTGGAGTTGTTCAAAGAAGCGGGCATCAGCTTCGACATCGTCGACAGACCGTCTTCGCAAATCACCCATCTGGAGTAGCTACGGTCCGTCCGCTGGAAGCACAGGAGCTAGGTGTTCGGCCCTTTGTCAGCGGCCGTCTTTCTGGAGGCATCTCCTGCCAGCTCGAAGAAACCCTTGACCATGCCCGTCGTTCCCGCAATGCCATCCACTACGAAGTACGGAACGAGGCGGGGCCTCCTCTTGACAACACAGGCCCCAAGCCAGAAGACAGTCCTCAACGGAGGCCAGAACCGCGCGTGCCAGACGCCGTACTTGCGCACATAGCCCGCCGCCACTCTTCCCCAGAGAAAGCGCGTCCTGAAAAAGCTCTTCAAGTCAGCCCTGTAGTGGAAGTAGACCCTGGCTGAAGAAACGCCCAGCGTCCGGCCATCCTTTCTCAGGCGCATCTCCAAGTCGATGTCATCCAGGCCCCCTCCATATCCCGACTCAAATCCGTACTTCAGGATGGTCTCCCTCCGGAAAATGCAGAACGCCGTTCCCAGGCGCGGCTGCTGGCCGGACAGCGCCCAGGAGAGCCGTGCGTGTTCTTCCTGGGCGGATTCCCAGTAACTCAGCTTGTTGCCCTGGGGTCGAAGCTCGCCCAGGGCGTGCATGGAAGCGCAATCGGATCCCCGGAACTCACTGAGCAACGTGGCCAACGCTCCTTCGGCCAGGAAAACGTCGGAGTCGATATGGACGACGTATTCCTGGGTGGCCTTCTCGGTC
>JAUSJJ010000148.1 GCA_030647705.1 Dehalococcoidia bacterium | reverse complement strand
TCCAACGTGGCAGACATCAGTGTCGTATACACGACCATAACCATGTGGGACAATGCCAGCATCACAGCCAACTTCGCCCCCATTCTGGCCGGCGACGAGAATGTAGATGGCGTGGTGAACCTGGTCGATCTCGTTCGTGTTGCCGCGGCCTTTGGTTCCGCTCCGGGATTGCTTTACTGGAACCCCATGGCCGACCTTGATCGGAACGGCGTAGTCGACATTTTCGACTTGGTCACAGTTGGAGTGAACTACGGCAGGTCTGCGGGCTAGCAGTCGCGCTGCAATCCAGGGCCATGACCGGTCATCACAATATCGCGCTTCCCCTCCGGCTTGCCACCGAAAGGACATTCGGGGTACAATACCTGCCACGGTAAATCCCTGAGTCTTGTAGCGGCGGCAAATTCTCGGAGGTTCCAACACATGACAGAGCAAGGCCCCGTTCTACCCATGTCTCCCTACCGCGTCCTCGACCTCACCCAGGGCGGCTGCCTCATCGGCCCGCGGCTGCTGGGAGATGTCGGCGCGGATGTGATCAAGATCGAGCACCCCCGCGGCGACCCTTCGCGCAACGAGGGGCCTTTCTACAAAGACATCCCTCATCCCGAGAAGAGCCTGTTCTGGTTCACCTACTGCTGCAACAAACGCGGCATCACCCTGGATATCGAGACCGCCGACGGCCGGGAGATCCTGAAGAAGCTGGTCAAAACTGCCGACTTCCTCATCGAGTCCTACCCCGTCGGCTATATGGACAGCCTGGGCCTGAGCTACGATGAGTTGAGCGCTGTCAACCCCCGTATCATCGTGACTTCGATAACTCCCTTCGGTTACGATGGCCCGAAGTCGTGGTTCAAGGGCTCCGACCTCACCGGCTGGGCCAGCGGCGGCACGCTTTACACCATGGGTGACCCCGACCGCGCCCCGAACTGGATCGGTTTCGGCCCGCAGGCCACCCTTCACGGCGGCGCTGAAGCGGCTGCCGCCTCCATGATCGCGCACTGGCATCGGGAGCTCACCGGCGAAGGGCAGTGGGTGGACGTATCCATCCAGCAGGTAGTGGCGTGGATTCTCCAGTGCACCATCCAGGCTTGGGAGATGAATAAGTTCGACTACCCCCGTTCCGGCTCCCAGCAGGTTACCGCTAGTGGTGTGGGCAGGCGACAAGTCTACCCCTGCAAGGACGGCTTCGTTTCCTACATGCTCATGGGCGGCGGCCTGGTGAACGTGGTGGCCTCCACCCGTGCCGTTGTGAAGTGGATGGATGAAGAGGGGATGGCCCCAGACTGGCTGAAGGCCTACAACTGGGAACGCGACTTCGATACCTCGAAGCTGACCCGCGAGATCGTGGATAGAGTTGAAGTGCCCTTCCTCAAGTTCTTCGCCACCAAGACCAAGGCCGATCTCTGGGAGCAGTGTCGCAAACGGGGAATTATTCTGGCGCCGGTGAACAGCGTCGAAGACCTCTGCCGCGACCCGCATCTGGAGGTCAGGGACTTCTGGGAGAAGGTGTACCATCCGGAGCTGAACGACACGCTCACCTATTGCGGGCCGTTCTACAGGTTCAGCAAGACGCCGGTGAAGATCAGACGTCGCGCTCCGCTCATCGGCGAACACAATGACGAGGTCTACGGCAAAGAGCTGGGCATGAGCAAGAACGAGATGGCACTCCTCAAAGAGGCCGGCGCGATCTAGGGTGGACAGAGGAGTCATTGGCCCGATGGCCACCAGAGAGGGAAGGCGTGGGGTCTCAGTGTAGTCCTCGGTGTTCTTTGCCTTGCAGAAGGGTATGTTGTTCTTGAGGAAAGAGGAGCCCGTCCGAAAGGACGGGCTCCTCTTTCCTCACTTATGACCAATTGCCTGTCTGCTATTTCAAAATGCCTCTACTTCACAGGCAGCGTCTGGGCGTAAGCCACGACATCCACCACGTCCTGGACACTCCAGCCGCTGACGATGGCTGAGGGCATGGCTGTGCCTGGTTGACCGGCCCTTACTTTGTGCATGGCTTCCCAGGGATTGTCCGCGGCCAGCGTGCCTACGTACTCGGGCGCAGAGGCGCTGCCGAAGTTGAGCAGTTTGCCGTCGGCTCCGTGGCAGGCCCCGCAGATTGAATCGTATTTGGCCTTGCCGCGAGCGACATCACCGCCTATTGGCTTTTTGGTAGCGTAGTCGATGTACAGGGTCTCGTTGACGATCCCCTCGCTCAAGAAAGCGGCCAGGTCCGAAAGGGCCTTGGCGCTCATGACTTTGGAGAAGTCGTGGCGGTAGTCGGTGGCGCCCTTGAGGATATCCAGGATCTGGGCCTTGGACTTGGTCGTACCGGCGTCGTACACGCCTACGAACCCGGTGAGGTGAGATCCCTTGCTGTAAGCTCCACCCTTGCCCTTCTGGTCCCAGCCGTGGCACTCCTTGCAGCGGTAGGTGTCCGGACCCGTCCGAGTGTTTGTGGTCTGAAGGGCCCACAGGGCCTGGTTGCCTGTAGGCTCCTTTGCTCCTGAATCCTCTTCCCACCACGCGTCGTATAGCCTGCCACCGCGAGCTACGTCCGCGGCGGCGGCTTTGGGTCCCTGCAACACCTGGGCTATCATGGCCTGGTGCTGTGCCTCGGAAGGCGCTGGGCCTTGAGGGCCGGTTTCGCCTTTGGGGCCTTGGAGGCCTTGGGCTCCTGTATCGCCCTTGGGGCCTTGAGATCCAGCCTGTCCTGCGGGCCCCTGCGGGCCAGGTGCTCCGGCTTGACCTTGCGCGCCTGCTGCGCCCTGCGGCCCGACTGGCCCCTGTGCGCCTTGTAGGCCTGCTTGCCCCTGACAGGCGGCAAGCAGCAAGGCTATTGCGGCCAGTCCGGTGAGCAGGAGGGCGGCTAATCCAGACTTCTTCACTTGGACCTCCTTCTTCCTATGGTATCGGTACTGGAAATCTCTGACATTGTACTGTCGTGGCGTTTTCAGGTCAATCGCTGAAGAACACGAATGACCCTAGTCGAAACAAGTGAATGGCTTTGGCTCGTGCAGGCATGTTGATGCAGTATTCGTGCCTCCCGCCGCTTGGCTGTCCGGCGTCCCAGTAGATTCCACGGGTCAAAGCCGCTCGCTGGCGAGCACCTGGCGGGTGTCGTCCAGACGGGAGGCGACTACCTTGATCAGCTTGTTCAGCACCAGATAGCCGGTATGATGGTTGGCGTTGAGCAGCGCCCTGAGCTTGATCGCGTTGATCGACAGCACCTTCGCCGGCTTGATGCAGACGGCGGTCAGTGTGTAGACGTGCGGTTCGACCAGGGCCGACCAGCCGATGAGGTCGTTGCATCCGGCGATGTCCACGGTTATCCGGTGGCTTGTTCCCCTGCCGGAAGCTGAGAGGGACATCTGCAGGGCAACCTTGCCCTCTTGGAGCACCAGCAACTCTTCAGCCGGCATGCCCACCTGAAAGATCGCCTTGCCCGCCCCGTATTCCTTTTGCTCGGCCAGGTGGACCGCTTCTCTCAGGTCGTCGTCGTTAAGCGCTGAGAAGACCTGACATTGCCGCAGCGTCTGGCTCGGCCATCGTGCTAGCTGCATCCATAAGTCTTACTTCTCAGGGCTTGCCCTGACTCACTCCCGTCGCTGCCTTTTCCCTGACAGCCTGCGATATAGCGAGGTTGTCAGGTTCCCGCCCATGGCCCCGGCTATGGCGGTGATGCCGGCAAGGGCGATAGCGGCCCCAATCGTCGCAGCCACCCAGGTGATGATCAAGAAGCCTCCGAGGGCCATGGCAAGGACTCCGAAGAGCATCAGCTTGTCGCTCACGGTGGTCCTGATTTGTTGGGGCAGTTCTTGCGCCCTGGCTTCGACGTTGGCGAACACGAGATAACCGGGATGTGGGGCCGTCCGGCCCAGGTCCCGCATTACCAGGGGCGCGTTGTTCTCGATGCTCTTCATGGAGTATGTCCTGCTGTCCGAAAGGAAGCCGGGGTGGTCCATAACGATGGTGTCCAGGTTGCCCAGCAATACCGCCTCAGTGCCGGGTATTTCCCGCGTAATCCTTTGCGCGGTGTCCAGGCCGCCTACTCGTGACAGCGGCAGCGTATGGCGGCTGGCGATATAGGGCAGGTTGCAGTCGATGATGGCCACGTCAGGCTTCACATCGCTTACCATGGTAAGTGTCCTTGGGGCATCAGCGGCCTGGCCTACAGTAACTCCGCCTTCGCTCTGTACCATCCGTTCCAGGAGGTGACG
>JAUSJJ010000136.1 GCA_030647705.1 Dehalococcoidia bacterium | reverse complement strand
CGCCCGGCTCTGCAGCATCCAGAAGCTTGTGGAACATTTCCACACCGGTGACCACGCTCTTCCGGGTGTCCCGGATGCCGATAATCTCGATTTCATCGCCAACCTTGACGATGCCACGATCCACCCTTCCTGTAACCACGGTGCCACGGCCCTTGATGCCAAACACGTCTTCGATCGGCATCAGGAACGGCTTGTCCTTGGGCCGCTGAGGAGTGGGGATGAAGCTGTCGACTGCATCCATCAACTTCCAGATCGCGCCGCACCATTTGCAGTCCCTCTTGCCACAACCGCACTCCAGGGCCTTGGACGCACTGACACGGACCACTGGAGTCTTGTCGCCGGGGAACTGGAACTTGGTGAGCAGCTCCCTGACCTCAAGCTCCACCAGTTCCAGGAGTTCTTCGTCCTCCATCAGGTCAACCTTGTTCAGGCAAACCACCATGGAAGGGACCTCCACCTGGCGGGCCAGCAGCACGTGCTCCCTGGTCTGGGGCATCGGCCCGTCCGGCGCACTGACCACCAGGATGGCGCCGTCCATCTGGGCAGCGCCGGTGATCATGTTCTTGATATAGTCCGCGTGCCCGGGGCAGTCCACATGAGCATAGTGACGCTTCTCCGTCTCATACTCGATGTGGGCGATAGCTATGGTCATGCCCCTTGCTTTCTCTTCGGGGGCGTTGTCAATGGTATCGAACGCTCTGAACTGCGAAAAACCAGCGGTAGCCAGAACCTTGGTGATCGCAGCCGTCAGCGTGGTCTTGCCATGGTCTACGTGACCGATAGTACCCACGTTGACATGCGGTTTGTTGCGTACGAAGACTTTCTTCGCCATTGATTCCTCCTCAATTCGAAATGGAGCCCACAACCAGATTTGAACTGGTGACCCCGTTCTTACCAAGAACGTGCTCTACCAACTGAGCTATGTGGGCCACTGAAAACGATTCCTTGCCTGAAACTGTGTTCCGGGCTGAAATCTTCCTCCCATCACCCGCATGGTGGAGGGGGCAGGATTCGAACCTGCGCAGCCGTTTCAGGCGGCAGATTTACAGTCTGCTGGTATTAACCACTCACCCACCCCTCCATAAGAGCCCCACCCCAACCCTGTGTATAGCCCGAGAGGGGAGTCGAACCCGCTAACCTACCGATTACAAATCGGTTGCGCTGCCATTGCGCCACTCGGGCTTATGGCCGCACTGCACCCTCGCCGCTATAGCCACCCGCGCAATTTTCTTAGTATAGACAAATGGATACCGAAAGTCAAGGGTAGTTGCATCGAGCGCCGGTCTCTCCAACGTCCGAATCCCCCGACCCTCTGAGGTATTTCAGGGCATCGGCGCTCAAGATGGCAGACCCGGACGAACGCACGCCGCCTAGCTCGGGACCCCCACCGCCACCATGATCCTGATGGCGCTGATCAGCGCGGCGGGCGCCATGAACACTGCCATGTAATGCACCATATGGTCTATGGTCGTCCCCAGCGATGCAACGATGCTGTCAAGAGCGGCGAAGCCGGCGCCGCCCACCACCACCAGCGCGATGGCTGCCAGCAAGAGCGGCGCCATCTCCCGCTGGCTCACGTTCAGCAGTCCCACTATGATCCCCAGGATGACCAGCGCCAAGACGATCTGTCCCCGGTCCGGACTGACGATGCCGCCAACGATGGACAACAACAGTGCCACAATGAATGCAAGGAGTCCGGTGATTAACTGTATTCGCCTGGCCAAGGAGACAACGGGCTTTCCCTCTGATAGCTTCATTCCAGACCTCCAGGATTGAGATTTGCTCCCCGTGGAAGACGGTGAGTGATCGAATGGAGATGCTAAGTTCCGCTAGCGCCGTCGGGTTGGCTCTTGCCTCGGTACTTCCAGGCGGTGCCTTGCGGAGTATCATCCAGCACCACGTTGAGCTCCGCAAGTTTTCTGCGCAACTGGTCCGCATCAGCCCACTGCTTCGCCGAACGCAGCCCTGTTCTCTTTTCTACCAGGGCATCGATGGCAGACGCGGTACCGGCGGGCTTCCCCACCTCGATCCCCAACTGCTTGAGCAATTCGATGAACGGCGCCTCATCCGGCAGTTCGAGCTTCGGCTCCGCCAGGGTAAGCCCCAGCACACCCCCCAGCTCTCTAAGCGCCCGTTGGGCGTCGTCCACCGCAACGCCCTCCTCCTTGCCCCGGTTGATATCACGGGCCAGGTCGAACAGCAGCGCCACAGCCTGAGCGGTATTGAAATCGTCGTCCATGACCTCGATGAACTGCTGGCGGTAGCTCTCAGCGGCAATCGGCTTGCCCTGCCCTACCACCACCGCCAGGGCAGCCCGCAGCCGCCCCACCGCCTTTTCCATCGCGGCCACGCCGGATTCGGAGAAAGTGAGCGGGGTCCGGTAGTGAGAGCTCAGGATGAACAGCCTCAACGCATCTGCGCTATATTTGTCCAGCATCTGCCGGACGGTCACCAAGTTGCCCAGGGACTTGCTCATCTTCTCTTCGCCCAGCCTCATCAGGCCGTTGTGCATCCAGTACCTGACGAACGGGGCCTTGCCGGTGAAGCACTCAGACTGCGCTATCTCGTTCTCGTGGTGGGGGAAGATGAGGTCCTGACCTCCGCCGTGAATATCCAGCGTTTCGCCGAGGTACTTGATCGACATGGCTGTGCACTCGATGTGCCAGCCCGGCCTGCCCATGCTCCAGGGGCTTTCCCAACACGGCTCGCCCGGCTTGGCCGCCTTCCACAAGGTAAAGTCCATGGGATGCTCTTTGGACTCGCCGACCTCGACCCTGGCCCCCGACATCATCCCATCAAGCATGCGACGACTCAACTTGCCATAGTCAGGAGAACTCTTGACGCGGAAATAGACGTCGCCGCCGGCGGAGTATGCGTGGCCTTTTTCGATAAGGCCCTGGACGATTTCGACTATCTTCTGGACCTCCTGTGTGGCCCTCGGGTACACATCGGCCCGTTTGATGTTGAGTGCATCCATGTCGTCGAAGTAGCGCTGGATGAACCGCTCGGCAAGCTCATTCGCGGTGATGCCCAGTCGCTGGGCCCGATTGATGATCTTGTCGTCGATATCGGTGAAGTTCTGGACGTGCCTGACGCGGTAGCCACGGTACTCGAGATAGCGCTTGATGGCGTCGAATATGATGTAGCTCATGGCGTGCCCCACGTGAGATTCATCGTAGGGGGTGACGCCGCAGACGTACATCTTGACCAGGTTATCGCCGGAGGTGAACTCTTCTTTATGTCCGGAAAGGGTATTGTAGACCTTCATGTTTTCTCAATCAGGGCCACCGCATAAGCTTCTATCCCCTCGCCCTTGCCCGTGAAGCCCAAGCCGTTGCTGCTCTTGGGTTTGATGCCCACCCTGGCCACCTCTACTCCCAGGGCGGCCCCGATGCGCTGCCGCATCCCGTCGACGAAACCTGACAGTCGCGGCCCTTCCGCCACCACCGTGGCGTCTATGTTGGCCAGCTTCCAGCCGTTGTCCGCCAGCAACCGGGCCACCCTTCGCAGCAACTCCAGGCTGGACGCCCCGCGATACTCAGGCGTTTCCGGGAAGCGCTCGCCGATATTGCCCAGGGACGCAGCACCCAGCAAGGCATCGATTATAGCATGAATCAGGACATCTGCATCGCTGTGGCCGGCAAGTCCGCGCTCCGAGGGGATCTCCACTCCGCCAACTACCAGCAGCCTGCCGGCCGCCAGTGGATGAGCGTCATAGCCGATTCCGACTCGCATGTGCCTCCAGACAGAGGCGCGCAGGCTGGGCTAGCGCTTCGTTGCACAAACAGGCGCATGCATTAGTTCCCTCTCCCCCACGTGGGGGAGAGGGAACGAGAGTCGTAGCGCCATTTCCGCAATTTAGGTACTAGAAGCGTCCTCTGTTCTTCAGTATGGCTTCCGCCAGAATCACATCTTCCGGCGTGGTGACTTTGATGTTCTGCCGCGAGCCCATGTAGACCCTGACCGGAACCCCGCTCATCTCCACCAGGCTGGCATCGTCGGTGGCGACAACCGTGGCCTGCCGGTAAGCCGTCCAGACCACATCGAAACGGAAAACCTGCGGGGTCTGAACCGCCCAGAGCATTTCCCGTTGCAGCGTCCGCTCCACCCTGGCATCGGGCAGGACTGCCTTGATTGTATCAGAAACGGGCACTGCAGCGATAGCAGCGCCCGTCTTAGTCGCTTCTTCCAGGCCCCGTTCGATCAGGTCCACGGTCAAACAGGGCCGCGCACCATCATGGATGACCACCCAATCGCAGCCCTTGAGCCGGCGCAGGCCTTCCAGCACGGAGTCCTGACGTCTGCCGCCCCCGGCACAAACGTCGCTCACCTTCCTCCAGCCGGACTCTCTCGTCAGCCTGAGGCCGGTCTGCACGCTCTCGCCCGCCAGCACCAGTACCGTCTGCTGGACAGCCGCACAGCTTTCCAATATGTCTACAGCCCAGGCCAGCAGCGGCCTGCCGCCCAGGTCGATGAAGATCTTGTCCTGGCCGGCCATCCGCTGGCTGGAGCCGGCTGCTGCGATTACAGCGCCGACCCTACCGCCTGGCAGGTTCATCCTTCGCCACGTTCCGCAGGTGGGCGAATATCATCTTCCCTGCCGCCGTCTGGAGCACGCGAGACACCACGATGTCAAGCTCAGTATTCATGTAGCGCCGCCCGCCTTCGACCACAACCATCGTCCCGTCTTCCAGGAACCCGCCTCCCTGCACAGCAGTCACGTCCCCCTCGATGATCTGCACCGGCGCCTCGGACTCCTTCTGAGGCCTGGCCAGTATCTCCAGCCCGCGCCGGCCCCTGTTGCGTCTCATGGCGTCCGCGGAATCCGATATGTGCTGCAACTCATCGAGGATGAACTTGGGGATCAGCAGGCTGCCCTGGATGAAGCCGCTCTGGCTGATGTCAGCGATACGTCCATCGATGATGGCGCTGGTGTCCACCAGCATCTTGCCGCACGACTCCCCGCCAGAGGCCCGGCCCGGCACAAAGCCGCCGAACACGTGCGCCAACTCTTTCTCATGGCTCACCATCACCGAAATCCCCAGATAACCCAGGAACACGGTGAGTGTGATCGGCAGCAAACGTCCCCAAGCCCCGGGCAACATGGACAAAGGCAAAGCCAGCAGCGCCGAGACAATCAGTCCCAGAAGCAGACCCAAGGTCCCTGATACGATGACATTGGCCTTTGCCTTCTCCAGGCGATGCATGATGCCGTTGAAGGGCGCCGTAGTGAGATAGGGCGCAATGCCAAAGCCGACTGCTGCAGCCGCTACGGCCGCGGCAGCAACCCAATAGGTATCCCTGAGTTGGGAAACCGCCTCCGCCCCCCATCCACCCAGAACACCGAATGCTACCAGTCCAACCAAACGGAAAAACAGCTTACCAGACATGATTCGCCTCCCCACACCGGAAACAAAAAAGGTGTACCTGCGTACACCTGACATGGACCTTACCGCGACGCCTGACGTACGATTGCTGACAAGAGGCGTTCAGCACGCCTGACCCGCCGCAAAGACCTCGTCAAGATGTTAGCAAGCTAACAAAAACTACATATCAAATATAACATAGCTTCGGCATGGTGTCAAAGAAAATTGAGTTCACCCCCCGCTTGATGGTATAATTCGGTTGAAGGTGTTTGACCCCGCCGATCCGGGCCCCATCGGAGGCCCGTTTTCCCGGCGAATTCACCTTCGGGGGGAATCATGATAATAACAGAGCAGAAGCCATTTGACGAGGTAGTCAAGAGCATCGAGGGGAGCCAGAAGGTATTCATCATGGGCTGCGGCTCCTGCGCCACAGCCTGGCATACAGGCGGCGAGACCGAAGTAAAGGAAATAGCGCAGAAGCTCAAGGACCTCGGCAAGGAAGTCACGGGCTGGATGGTAGTCGAGGAGTGTTGCGACGAGCGCAAGAACAAGCGAGAGCAAAGAGCCCACAAGCAGGAAATCGACAACGCGGACGCTGTGCTGGTGATGAGCTGCGGCGCCGGAGTGCAGACGACTGCGCTCTCGGTGGGAGACAAGGCCGTGTACCCTGCGCTCAACAGCATGTATGTGGCCCGGATTCAGAGGCTGAGCCAGGCCGATGAGCGCTGTGTGCTCTGTGGCGACTGCATCCTGGCCAACACCGGCGGCATCTGTCCCATAGCCACCTGCCCCAAGGAGCTGGTGAGCGGCCCCTGTGGCGGCTACCGGCATGGAAAGTGCGAGGTAGACCCCGACAGGGACTGCGCCTGGGCGCAGATCTACTCCAGGCTGGGCAAGCTGGGGCAACTGGACAGGCTGGAGAATATCCAGACGCTCAAGGACTTCTCCAAGAGAAAGCACCCCAGGAAGACCGCGAAGGAGGCCGCCGCTACCCCGGCGTAACCCGCTGGTCGGGTTCGCAGTGGCAGGCAGCCTGCCGCCTCAAATAGATTCAGAAAGGGGCGCTTTGTCCAAAGACAAAGCGCCCCTTTTCCCCGTCGCTATGATCTCTTCCGGGTGGACTATGCGAAGCCCGCGGCCTCGAGCACAGCGGGCACCCTTTTCTCCCAGCCGATGGCCATGATGTGGACTCCCTGGCACAACCCTTTCAAGTCTTTGATCAGCCGCGCCGCAATCTCGATGCTCTTCTGAACCCTGTTATCGGTGCGGTCCATCTCTTCGATGAGATGGTCGGGCACATTCACGCCGGCCACGTTCTTGTTCATGAAGCGGGCCATACCGGCTGACTTGAGCAAGACGATCCCGGCCATGATCGGTACCTTGAGGTGCTCGACCTTCCTGACAAAACGCTCGAACTCCGCAGGATCGTATATGGCCTGGGTCTGAAAGAACTGCGCGCCGGCCTGCACCTTCCACCGCATTTTCATCAGTTGAGGCTCCAGTGGATCGGCCCCGGGCGTGACCACGGCTCCCAGAAAGAACCTGGGCGAGCCCTTGAGCTCTTTACCCGCCAGGTCCTTGCCCTGCTGCAGCAGCACCGCGGACCGGAGCAGGGAGACCGAGTCCAGGTCGAATACCGGCTTGGCTTCCGGATGGTCGCCCAGAGAGACGTAGTCGCCGGTAAGGCAAAGCACATTCTCCACGCCGAGGCCGTAGGCGCTGAGCAGGTCGGACTGCAAGGCGATCCGGTTTCGGTCCCGGCAGGTCATCTGGAACACCGGCTCCATGCCCCGTTCCTTGAGCAGATGGCACATGGCAAGGGATCCGAAGCGCATCACCGAGCTTTGCTGGTCGGTGACGTTGATGGCATCGACCTTCGTCCTGAGGAGCTCGGCATCTTCGAGGACCTCCTTGAGGTCAACGCCTTTGGGCGGCCCGACCTCCGCCGTGATGGCAAACTTCCCGGACTGCAGCTTCTGGCTCAGGGTGCTCATCATCGCCCCCTTTTCTCGTCTCGATGCTGACACAAGCGCCAAGGTCGGTTTCCGGCACACAAATGGATCAGGATGGCCAACGCCAGCTATCTCCGGACCGGACAAGCTAACCAATTGGTATGGGAGCGATTATACCAGACGCATTTCAGGGTGTCTAGTAACGCCCGGCCACCCCGAATCAGCTTGACTTAACCGTCGTTTCTAGTGTAGGCTGGACAAAAGCCAGGAGAAAACGTGGACATCGAACGGATAGAAATCGCTATCGTCAAGAGGGCTCCCTGGGTCAAAGGGTACTTCTTCCGCCTGCTCATGTTGCTCCTGGTCATCGGAATCAGCGCAACTCTCTTCGTGTTCCGCGATAACGTCATACACCTGCGCAACTACGGCTACGCCGGCGCCTTCCTGATCGCGATGATAAGCAGCGCCACTGTCTTCCTGCCCGTCCCCGGCCTGTTACTGGTCATAACCATGTCCACGATACTGAATCCCCTGGTCATAGGACTGGTATCGGGAGTCGGCGCCACGCTTGGCGAAACCACCGCCTATATGGTCGGCTCCAGCGGAGCGCCCATGATCAGGAACTCAAGCACATACCAGCGCGCCGAGGGCTGGATGAAGAAGCGAGGCGGCATCACTATCTTCGTTCTCGCCCTCGTGCCGAATCCTCTTTTCGATATCGCCGGGATCGCTGCCGGCGTGCTGCGGTTCCCCTACTGGAAGTTCCTCGTCTTTTGCGGGTCGGGCAAAATACTGAAATTCTGCGCCATCTCCTTAGCCGCTGCCTGGGGCATGCGCGGCGTATTGGACTTGATAGAGCGCATCTTCGGATGAACTGTTGGCCAAAGAGGTCGTGACACTGGAAGACGTCGACAAGGCCGCAGGTCCCCGCAGGCTGCCGCGCTGGACGAGGCTCTACACCAGCATCGCCCTGGTCGCAGGAGCTCTGCTCATCATGGCCCTGGCCCTGCTGTTCGGCCGGGGCCTCTCCGATTTCCAGAGCTACGGCTACTTCGGCATCTGGCTGATGGCGGTAATCGGCGCCATAGCCCCAGTGTGGGTGATGCCGGGCTGGCTGGCGGCGTTCATCGGCGGGGGCCTGCTCAATCCCCTCTTGGTCGGCCTCGTCGTCGGCACAGGAGAGCTGGTGGGAGAGCTGATCGGCTACATGATTGGCCACGGCGGCCAGATTGCAGTGGAGAAGCTGAAGTTCTACCCCACGCTGGAAAGATGGATGAAGAGACACGGGGTCATCGTGATGTTCCTCTTCTCAGCGGTGCCCAACCCGGCCACCAAGGCCGCCGACGCCGCCGCCGGCGCCCTTCGCCTGCCACTATGGAAGTTCGCCGCCGCGGTATGGACAGGCAAAGTGCTGAAATCGCTGGCGTTCGCCTTCGCCGGATACTATGGCCTGACCTCCATCGTGGACCTGTTCCACCGCATTTTCGGATAGAGGCCGAGGCGCTCAACCCGCGGGCGTTCTGCGCTTGACGCACATGTGGCTGCGGCATAGAATAATAGGTGGAGGATTCATCATATGCCGATCTACGAATATCGTTGCTCCGGCTGCGGAGCCAGATTCGAGTTGATGCGCCCGATGAGCCGCGCCCAGGAGGAGGCGCACTGCCCGACATGCAAGCGCCCTTCCCGCAGGGTTCCCTCACGCTTCGCCTCGGTGGCCAA
>JAUSJJ010000134.1 GCA_030647705.1 Dehalococcoidia bacterium | reverse complement strand
GCCCCGACGTCACGAAAAAGCTGCTCCGTTTGCGTTGACAATGGGGGACCTCCTGTTCAGGACGGGAAGTTACTGCCACCCAGCCAAGCGAAGTGGGGGATGCCTCCCCAGTCTGCCGGCGGCCATATGGACAGCCATGCCTTCCCCAGGATATTCTGCCGGGGCACCGGCCCGAAGAAACGCGAATCGTTGCTGTGATCGCGGTTGTCACCCATGACGAAGAAGAAGTCCTGGGCAATGGTCTGCTTGGGCATAGTGCTGCTGGGCTTGGGCAGGCTGTCAGGCTCTTTCAGCGCAACGCCGTTGATGTAGATGAGCCCGTTCTTGATCTCCACAGTTTCACCAGGCACCGCGATGACCCTCTTGATCAGGACTTCTTTCTCGTTGAACGGGGGGTGGAAGACGATGACATCGCCCCTGCGCGGGGCATGGAAAGCATAGTACGCTGAGGTACCCTCCTGCTTGGTGAAGGGGAAGATATTGCGGTCGACGTTGAAGTAGACCGCCTTGTTGACCAGGAGGAGCTCTCCGTCATGAACGGTCGGCTCCATGCTGAAACCGGTGACCCGGTAGTTTTGCACGAGGACCTGGACCACCAGGAAAATGACGAGGGCAATGACAACTGTTTCGAATATCTCTAATATGACGGATTTCATGCTGTATTTGCAGTCACCAGTTGGGCTGTCCGCGAAATCGCCCTTCGGTGGAGTATCCTCCTTAAACTTCGAACGTCCGAATGATACGGCAGATCATTATAGCCTCTTTGAAGGCCATGCGCCAGTCCTACTTCCCCCCGGAATCCGCCACCTGAACAGACCGCAGCGGGGAGTCCAGTCCGCCTCTGGCGGATTGACGGAGGTCTGGGGGATGAGTGAAGAGGCTTGAAAGAGAGTTCACCCTCAGTGCACAAGAACCACGTTCAGCCAAAGCCATAGCTTGTGGGATTAAAGCGCCCTGCGGCGGAACTTGTTATCCTGTGCGTCCATGTGCTATAATCTTCCCGAATTGCACCGGTCAGACATGCGGCTATTTGGCGCTGCCTTGAACAGGCGCAAGTAGAGAGGACTTGAGATGCTGCGCGACTACGAGATGGTAACCATCATCAGCCCCAAAGTGGCCGAAGAAGAACTAGCGGCCTCTATTGAGAAGCTAACACAACTGGTCGTGGGCCGCGGGGGAACCATGTCCAATGTCACCCCCTGGGGCAGACGCAAACTGGCCTACACCATCAAGAGTTTCAACGAGGGTAACTACATCTTGGCCCAGTTCAAGCTCGATCCCAAAATGGTTTCCGGACTGGAAGCCGACATGATGATCTCCGAGGACTTGATAAGACACCTGGTGGTAAGGGTGGGCGACTAGGTGAAGCCGCCCGCGCGCCGGCGGTGAGGCGCGAAGGAGCCTGGATATGGCGGGCCTGAACAAGGTGATGATAATCGGAAACGTAGGTACTGATCCCGAGATGCGTTTCACGCCGAACGGGAACCCGGTCACCTCTTTCCGAATTGCCACCGGCCGCTCCTATACTACTCCCGAAGGGGAGCGCAAGCAGGAGACCGAGTGGTTCGACGTGGTGACTTGGAACCGGTTGGCGGAGACCTGCAACCAGTTTCTGGCCAAAGGCAGGCGGGCCTACGTTGAAGGCAGGCTGCGCACCCGTAGCTGGGATGGGCAGGACGGCCAGAAACACACGCGCCTGGAGATAATAGCGAACCAGGTGATCTTCCTTGACAAGACTACGCCGGCCTCGCTTCCGGAAGAAGCGGCTGCCGCCGACAGCGACAGCGAGGATTTGCCATTCTAGCACCCAGCGCCGGCTGTTCGACGGGTTCGTACAAGCCGGGATTCTAAATAACGGACGGTTGTAAAACATGAGAGAGCAAGCCAGGCCCAGGACAAGAGAACGGAAGAGGTACATCCCAAAGCGCAAGATTTGCGCTTTCTGCGTGGACAAAGTCAATGTCATTGACTACAAGGATGCTGACAAGCTCCGGCGCTTCCTTTCCGGGGAACGGGCCAGGATTCTGCCCCGCCGCCAGACAGGCACCTGCGCCAAACATCAGCGCGCCCTGAGCGAAGCTCTCAAGAGGGCAAGGCTGCTCGCCCTGCTCCCCTACTCCGCCGGGCACATCCGCAAGATGGCCGGTACCGGCGTCAATCGGGGCTAGCTGGCGCAACGCTTCACTTGATAGACGCCATGCCGGAGCAGCGGCCTTCCCGTGCTTTGGGACGCTTCCTCAAGACCAACGTCCCCTAAGCAATAGACGGCGCGTTCGTTCCGAAAACCGCACCTTCAGGAGTTCGTCGTTGGCCAACAAGAAGCAACAAAGACCTTCCAGAACAGCGCCTACCAGGCGACAACTTAGCCGCTGGCAGCGTGAGAACCGCTCTCGGCGCATTACACTCGCCGTTGGGAGCTTCATCATTCTGGTAGTAATCGCCTTGGTCGGCTTCGGAGCGTACACGAAGTACGTGGTCCCTCCGCGAGAGACTGCCTTCAAGGTCAACGGCACGGCGTTTGACATGGAGTATTATGTCAAGGTCTTACGCTGGCTGACCTTCAATGGCCGCGCCCTCCAGGCGGCCACGCCCGACGCCATGGCCCAGACCATCGTAGAACCTGAGCTGCTGCGGCAGGCGGCGCCGGGGCTGCAAATCAGCGTCACCAGTGACGAGGCCCTCGATGTGATGCGCGAGCCATACCGCTCCACATTGACCCAAGGTGAGGAGTTCAACGAAAGCAAGTTCCAGGACTGGTACCGCCTTCGGCTCAAGGACTATGGCCTGTCCGCAGACGACGTTGGCCGTTTCCTGGAGCAGACAGCCATCCGGAACAAGCTGAGGGACTATCTGGGCAAAGACCTGCCTGCCTTTGCCACGCAGGTCCGCCTCCTGGGCATTGAAGTCTCTGACGTGCTGACGGCTAACGACGTTCAGACCAAGCTGGCACAGGGGCAGGACTTCGCCGAAGTGGCTAAGGCAAGCTCCATCGATGGCACATCCGGCGCCAACGGCGGCGAGCTCGGTTGGTTCGTGAGGGACTTGCTGCCTCCGGAAATCGCCGATACGGTCTTCGCCCTTCAACCCGGGGCGGTGACCCAGCCCATAAGCGGTAGACTGAACGAATTCGACACCAGCGGCTTCTGGATCTTCAAGGTGGTCGAAAAACAGGAAAACAGAGAGGTCGATCCGGCGGCGCAGAATGCGCTCAAGAACAAGCTGGCGACTCAATGGTTCGACGAGCAAAAGGCAAAAAGCCAGATCGAAAACATGGTCACCAATGAGAAGAGGGCCTGGGCGTTGGAACAGGCGCCCGCTCAATAGGGCCAGGCAGGGCAGGTAGCTCATGGCAAAACCAAGGCAGTCTGTAAACGTGGGCCTCCTGGGATTGGGCGTGATCGGCGGCGGCGTCGCCAGAGTTCTGCTGGGCAAAGCCGCCTCCCTTTCCGCCGAGGTGGGCTGCCCGCTGAAGCTCAAGAGGATCGCGGAGGTAGACGCTTCAAGGGCACGCTCGGTGCCAGGCGCCGCGAGCCTCATCACCTCCAAAGCCGACGAAGTCCTCAATGATCCCGAGATCGACATTGTGATCGAGGTGATCGGCGGCGAGAACCCGGCCGTCGAGTACATGCAGCGGGCGCTCTCAGGCGGCAAGCACGTCGTCACGGCCAACAAGGAAGTCATCGCCAAGCACGGCCCCGAGCTCCTCGACTTGGCCCAGAAGAACCAGGTCGATCTGCGCTTCGAGGCCAGCGTCGGCGGCGGCATCCCTCTGATCTCACCGTTCAGGCAAGACCTGCTGGCCAACGAGATAACCGCCGTCCATGCCATTATCAACGGGACCACCAACTACATCCTGACCCAGATGGCAAAGGAAGGGCAGGACTTCGCTGTGGCGCTCAAACAAGCGCAGGAACTCGGTTACGCCGAGCGAAACCCCACCAACGACGTGGAGGGCATCGACGCGGCGTACAAGATATCGATCCTGGCCAGCCTCGCGTTCCACACCATAGTGCGGCCCGAAGATGTGTACCACGAAGGGATCTCTCGCCTGACGGGCCGCGATTTCCGCTACGCCAAGGAGCTGGGCTACGCCATCAAGCTCTTGGCCATCGCCAAGAAAGACGACAACGCGGTACAGGCCAGAGTGCATCCGGTGTTCGTGCCGGAGGACTTCATCCTGGCTAAGGTGGACGACGTCTTCAACGCCGTATTGCTGGACGGGGACCTGGTTGGCAAGCTGCTGTTTTACGGCAAAGGCGCCGGCGCCGCGCCGACCAGCAGCGCAATTGTGGCAGATGTCATAAGACTGGCGCAGAATATCAGTCTGGGGGTCCCTCAGACGCCGAGGTTGCATCTGGAGCACCGGCTGACCATCAAGCACATGTCTGATCTCGATACCCGGTACTATATCAGGCTCAACGTAGCTGACCGCCCCGGAGTCCTGGCGCAAATTTCCACAATCCTGGGCAACCACGCCATCAGCATCGCCTCCGTCATTCAGAAGGAGGCCGACCCACAGGCCCAGACGGCTGAGATCGTGATCATGACCCATCCGGCCCGAGAATCCGGGATGCAGCAAGCGCTCCGGGACACCCAGGCCCTGGCGGTGACAAAAGAGGTCGCCAACTTCATCAGGGTAGAGGACTGACCCGGAACAGACCCGTGTGACCAGATGAAATGCAGGGGAGCGTCCCGACTCGTCGGGATGCCGGGGCTGGGGGCGTCCCCCAGCTTTCTTCTTTCCTCTCCCTCTCCCGGCAGAAGGGGAGACGGAGAGAGAGAGTGAGGCGCCTTCAGCAACTCAAAACATACTGTTTGGAGTATAATAGCGCGACATGGGGATGTGTCTCTTAAACAGGTACCGTGATTTCCTGCCCATAACTTCAGCCACCCCCCTTATTACCATAGGAGAAGCCAATACTCCTCTGGTCAGGTCGCGGAAACTGGAGCAAGAGACAGGCTGCAGCGAGCTCTACTTCAAATTGGAGTCCTGTAACCCCACCGGCTCATTCAAAGACAGAGGCATGGTTATGGCCGTGGCCAAGGCTCTGGAAAGCAAGAGCCGGGCCATCATGTGCGCTTCTACCGGCAACACCAGCGCCTCGGCGGCCGCCTTTGGCGCACGCTGCGGACTGGCCACCTATGTGCTGATACCCAAGGGGAACATCGCGCTGGGCAAGCTGGCCCAGGCGCTGGTCTACGGGGCCAGGGTGATCAGCATCGACGGCAATTTCGACCAGGCGCTCTCGATAGTGCGCGCATTGACCCAGAAGCATCCCATAACGCTGGTGAACTCGCTCAATCCTTTCCGGATCGAGGGCCAGAAGACAGCCGCTTTTGAGATCGTCGATGCGCTGGGAGAGGCGCCCGACTACGTTTTCATCCCGGTAGGCAACGCAGGCAATATCACTGCCTACTGGAAAGGGTTCGGCCAATACAAGCAGGCGGGCAAGTCCAGGAAGATGCCCAAAATGATGGGTTTCCAGGCTGCCGGGGCTGCGCCCATCGTATTGGGCAAGCCCGTATCGCAGCCGCGCACCATCGCTACCGCCATTCGTATCGGCAATCCGGCAAGCTGGCAGGGAGCGCTGGCGGCGCGGGACGAGTCCGGCGGCGTAATCGACTCGGTCACCGACGAGGAGATACTGGCTGCCTACAAGCTTCTGGCCAGCAAGGAAGGCGTTTTCGGGGAGCCGGCCTCGGCGGCCGGCGTAGCCGGGCTCATCAAGTGCGCCCAGAGAAAGCTAGACCTTTCCGGGAAGAAAGTAGTGTGCATCATCACGGGCAACGGGCTCAAGGACCCAGACACCGCGCTTCAAAGCGGCCAGCCGTTGCTCGAAGTCCCGGCGGACCTGGCAGCAGTCGAACAGGCGATGGGTTGTTAGCGAACCTTTCCGGCCGATGGCCATAGACAATTCAACCGAAGGAGACAGGAACCGCAGATGGCATACGAAGACATCATCTATGAGAAAATGGACCACATCGCGCGCATCACCTTCAACCGGCCCAGGTATCTGAACGCCATGCGTGGCCAGACCATGACCGAGTTCATCGAGGCGTGCCACGATGCCGCCCACGACCACCAGGTCGGAGTGGTAGTGATAACCGGCGCCGGCAACCGGGCCTTCAGCACAGGGGGCGATGTGAAGTGGGAGCGTGATATAGGCGCCGGCACGAACTGGGGCCCCAAGATAGACTTCTACCGCTGCGTCCGTCTCATTCCCAAGCCGGTAATCGCGGCGGTCAGGGGCTATTGCATCGGCGGCTCCAATGTACTGGCCGCCGTTTGCGACCTGACCATCGCCTCGGAAAACGCCCTATTCGGCCAGGTCGGTCCCCGGATGGGCAGCTTCAACGCCCTGGGCACTGCCTACTTGACCAGGGTCGTCGGAGAGAAGAAGGCCCGGGAGATGTGGTTCCTCTGCAAACAGTACAACGCAAAAGAAGCCCTGGAGATGGGGCTGGTGAACAAGGTGGTACCCGACGACAAGCTGGAAGCAGAAGTCAACGCCTGGTGCCAGGAGATTCTCAAGCTCAGCCCTTCCGCTCTGTCCGCGGTCAAGCTGCACTTCAATGCCGACAGCGAGCGTCTCATGAGCATGATGGATATCGGGATGCATGCTGTAGGCTTGTACCAGTCTGGACCGGAGGCGCAGGAAGGCCTCAATGCATTCCTGGAAAAACGCACCCCTGATTTCTGGAAGCTAAGAAGTAAGACGGTAGGGCTGCAATAAGTCAGGAGCCTTTATGACCATAGTCGAAAAAATACTGGCGGCTCATGCCGGCAAGAAGAAGGTCGTCCCCGGCGATCTGATCAACGTCAGGGTTGACCTCGTCCTGTCCAACGACATCACCGCGCCCATCGCTATCCGCGAGTTCCGGCGTACCGGCGTGAAAAAGGTCTTCGACCCGGCCAAGGTAGTGATGGTGCCCGACCATTTCGTGCCCAACAAGGACATTATGGCCGCGGAGCAGGCCAAATTGATGCGGGAGTTTGCACTGGAGCAGCGCATCCTCTACTTCGAGGTTGGCCAGATGGGCATCGAGCACGTGTTGCTGCCGGAGCAAGGGCTGGTGTTGCCCGGAGAAGTAGTCATCGGCGCGGATTCCCACACCTGCACCTATGGCGCGCTATCCGCCTTCTCCACCGGCATGGGCTCGACCGACATCGCAGCCGCTATGGCCACAGGCGACATCTGGATGAAAGTGCCGCCTACCATCAGGTTCGTCTACAAGGGCAACCTCAGGGACTGGGTGGGTGGCAAGGACCTCATCCTGGCCACCATAGGGCGCATCGGTGTGGACGGCGCCCTTTACTCGGCGATGGAATTCACCGGAGAGGCCATCGATGCTCTGCCCATGGACGGGCGGTTCACCATGGCGAATATGGCCATCGAGGCAGGCGCGAAAGCCGGCATCTTCCATTTCGACAAGAAGACCCTGGCCTACGTCCAGACTCGTTCGAAGAGGCCCTACCAGGTCTACGAGTCTGACCCAAATGCCGAATACGCCCAGACTATTGAGTTCGATGCGTCCGGGATAGAGCCCCAGGTAGCCTTCCCGCACCTGCCCAGCAACGTCAGGCCGATCAGCAAGGTGGGCAACGTGCGGATCGACCAATCCGTGATCGGCAGTTGCACCAATGGCCGCATGGACGACCTGCTGGTGGCCGCCGAGATACTGCGCGGGCGCAAGGTGGACCCGCACGTGCGTTGCATCGTCATACCGGGCACCCAGCAGGTGTACCTGGAAGCATTGAGCCGTGGCCTAATCGAGACCTTTGTCCAAGCCGGAGTGGCTGTGAGCACCCCGACCTGCGGCCCGTGCCTCGGTGGCTACATGGGCGTATTGGCAGCAGGAGAGCGCAGCATCTCCACCACCAACCGCAATTTCGTGGGCAGGATGGGCAGTCCCAAGTCGGAGGTCTACCTGGCCGGCCCCGCAGTAGCCGCCGCCAGCGCTATTCTGGGACGCATTGCAGGCCCGCAGGAATTGTAGGATAATATCACATCGCGGCCAACCCATGCAGCTCTCGGGCGGGCGCTCGCGATGATGGGCGTTGCGCAGCCAGACGTGCCGCACACGATGCTGTTCTCGGCTAAAGACTGATCAGAGGCAGAACATGACCATAAAGGGCAAGGTCCACAAATACGGGGCCGATGTCAACACGGACGTCATTATCCCGGCCCGCTATCTCAGCTTATCTGAGCCCGCGGACCTGGCAAGACACTGCATGGAAGACATCGACGCAGAGTTCGTGAAGAAGGTGAAGCCGGGGGACATTATCGTGGCGACCTCCAACTTCGGCTGCGGCTCGTCGCGGGAACACGCGCCGATGGCCATCAAGGGCGCCGGAGTGAGCTGCATTATCGCCAAGAGCTTCGCCCGCATCTTCTATCGCAACTCCATGAACATCGGCCTGCCCATCCTGGAGTCCGAGGAGGCCGTCGAACGCACCCAGGACGGGGACACCCTGGAGGTAGACCTTGCCACAGGCAAGATCAAGAATCTGACCAGGGACCTGACCTTTCAGGCAAAGCCTTACCCCAAGTTCATGCTGGAGCTGATCTCCGCGGGAGGGCTCATCGAACATACCAGGCAGAGACTGGCATCCAAGGGGGCTTGACCATGAAGTTCAATATCGCGGTTTTGCCGGGGGACGGCATCGGCCCTGAGGTGATGACCGAAGGCGTCCGGGTGCTGGAGAGCGTCGGGCAGAAATTCAATCATCAGTTCATCCTCCACTATGGCGACATCGGTGGGATCGCGATAGACAGGCATGGGACTGCCCTGCCCCAGGAGACACTCACCATATCCCAGAACGCAGATGCGGTACTCCTGGCGGCCGTTGGCGGGCCCAAATGGGACGACCCAACCGCCAAGGTCCGACCCGAAGATGGACTGTTGGGCATTCGCAAGGAGTTGGGCCTGTTCGCCAACCTCCGACCGGTCAAGATCATGCCCATGCTGGCCGATGCCACCACAATCAAGCCTAACGTCGTCCAGGGCGTTGACCTCGTAGTAGTAAGAGAACTCACCGGCGGCCTCTACTTCGGCAAGCCCAAGAAGCAATGGCAAACCGGGCGCGGCCGCAGGGCGGTAGACACACTGGCCTATTCGGAACACGAGATCGAACGCATATTGCGCGTCGGCTTCGAACTGGCACGCACGCGACGCAAGAAACTGGCCTCGGTGGACAAGGCGAACGTCCTGGAAACGTCCCGGTTGTGGAGACAGATAGCAATCGAGCTGGCCCCCGAGTACCCGGACATCGAACTGCAGCATGTCCTGGTGGACTCCTGCGCCATGAGGCTGATACAGCGGCCTACGGACTTCGATGTCATCGTCACTGAAAACACCTTTGGCGACATCCTCACCGACGAAGCCTCGATGCTGGCCGGCTCCATGGGCATGCTGCCTTCAGCCAGCCTGGGCACCAAGAACAAGGGCAAGCTCTCCCTCACCGGACACAGCTTCGGCATGTATGAGCCCATTCACGGCAGCGCCCCATCGAGGGCCGGACAGAACAAGGCCAACCCCATAGCCACCATCCTGAGCGTGGCCATGATGCTGCGCTACTCGCTGGCCCTGGCCAAAGAAGCCGCCGCAATCGAGAACGCGGTGTTGCAGGTGCTCAAGGATGGCTACCGTACCTACGATATCATGGAAGAAGGCAAGTCGTTGGTAGGTACCAGGGAAATGGGCAGCCTGATAATGAAGAGGTTGTAAAGTGCGAGTCTATCTGTACGATACCACCCTCCGGGATGGCGCCCAGAGCGAGGGCATCTCCTTCTCGGTAGAGGACAAGCTGAAAGTCGCGCTCAAGCTCGATGAGCTGGGAGTGGACTACATCGAAGGCGGCTGGCCGGGCGCCAACCCCAAGGACGCAGCCTTTTTTGCCAGGGCGCGGGACCTCAAGCTGTGCAATTCATCGGTGGTGGCCTTCGGCAGCACCCGGCGCCCGCGGACCCGGCCGGGCAAGGACGCCAACCTGGCCGCACTGGTGGACGCCGGCACCAGAGCCGTGACCATAGTGGGAAAGGCGTCCGCCTTCCAGGTGACCGCGGTGCTGGAGACCACCCTTGCGGAGAACCTGAAGATGGTCTCCGAGTCCATCCAGTGGCTCAAAGACAAAGGCATCAAGGTCTTCCTCGACGCTGAGCACTTCTTCGATGGCTTCAAGAAAGACCCTGAGTATTCCCTCCGCGTCGTGGAGGCGGCTGCCGGCGCCGGAGTGGACTGCGTAGTCCTGTGCGACACCAACGGCGGCAGCCTGCCCGAGCAGATCGCGATAGCGGTAGCCGCTGCGCTGTCCCGGAAGGTCCCGATCGGAATCCACACCCATAATGACTCGGAGCTGGCCGTGGCGAACAGCCTGGCGGCGGTCAAGGCCGGCGCCACGCACGTGCAGGGCACCATCAACGGGTACGGCGAACGCTGCGGCAACGCCAACCTGTGTTCCGTCATCCCGAACCTGCAGCTCAAACTGGGCATCAAGTGCCTGCCCGAGGATAAGCTCGCCAAGCTGACTGAAATATCCCACGCCATCAGCGAGCTCGCCAATCTCAGCCCCAACACACACCTGCCCTACGTAGGCATGAGCGCCTTCGCCCACAAGGCCGGCCTCCACGTATCCGGCATGGTCAAGCACGAGGACTCCTACCAGCATATCACGCCCGAGCTGGTCGGCAACCGCCGGCGCATCCTGGTCTCGGAGTTGGCCGGCAAGAGCAATGTGATGCAACTCGCCAAAGAGAAGATGCAGGAGTTCACCCCGGACAGCGCAGGGGCAAAGAGGGTGCTGGAACAGGTGAAACTGCTGGAAAGCCGCGGGTTCCAGTTCGACGGAGCGGACGCTTCCTTCGAGCTGCTGCTCCGGCAAGCCCAGCCGGACTACAAGCCTCCGTTCGAGTTGGTGGACTTCCTGGTGGTAGTGGAGAAGAGGCGCCGCCAGCCCACCGTTGCGGACGCAGAGCTTGAGGAGATGCTGTCTGAGGCTACCGTTAAAGTCAGGATCGAGGGCCAGGTAATACATACCGCCGCGGAGGGCAACGGCCCGGTCAACGCTCTGGACGCAGCGCTCAGAAAGGCGCTCCTCCAGTTCTACCCCAGCCTGCAGGCAGTCAAGCTCATTGACTACAAAGTCCGCATACTGGACGAAAGCTCCGGGACCGATTCACGCGTCAGGGTGCTCATCGAGTGCACGGACGGCGAAGAAGAGTGGCGAACGGTGGGCAGCTCCACCAATATCATCGAGGCAAGCTGGCTGGCCCTTGCCGCCAGTCTGGAATACTGGCTGGGCAAGAAGGCCAACCACACAAAATAGTCGCGCTTCGATTTTCTCAGCGGCGCGCTACTTCTCCTGCACCAGGGCCATGAACTCAGCGCGAGTGGCGGCGCTGGAGCGGAAAGCCCCCCGGTTGGCTGAAGTCAGGATGTTGCTGCCCGGCTTCTTGATTCCCCTCATGGTCATGCACAGGTGCTCCGCCCGCACGATAACGGCCACCCCCATAGGATGCAGCGCTTCCACAATGCTGTCCGCGATCTGCGTGGTGAACCGCTCCTGAAGCTGCGGCCTCTTGGCCAGCGTCTCCACCACCCTGGCCAGCTTGCTGGCACCCACTACCCGCCCCCTGGGGATATAGCCGATGTGAGCCACCCCGTAGAATGGCAGGAAATGGTGCTCGCACATCGCGTAGAAAGGGATATCTTTGAGTATGACCATCTCATTGTGGCCTTCCTCGAAGCCCACGTTCAACTCCTGCTTGGGGTCGTAATCCATGCCGCTGAAGACCTCGGCATACATCTGCGCCACACGACGCGGCGTGTCCACCAACCCCTCGCGCTTAGGGTCCTCGCCGATCGCCTCGATAATGGACCGCACCGCTTTTTCAATTTTGGCCTCGTCTATCACCTGCGCCTCCTTCGATAGGTCGGTACAAGGTTTTCCCCTGCATAAAGAACCCCCTGAAAGTTTTCAGGGGGCCGGTACCGCTACGTCTGCAGGAAGACCTTCATTTCTTCCCGTACACCCGTCTCTCATACCGGACCACGGCCTGCCTCGCCTTCTCCAAGTCGACGTAGAAGTCGCCGCCCAGATACAGCGTTGGGCTCACTTTTTCCAGATTGACCGCGCCTTCCGGGGTGAACGCCTCTTCCAGATAATGGGCCGCCACTATCTCACCAACAAACAGGATATGATCGCCATATGCCCGATTGTCCACCAGCCTGCACTCGAATGCC
Organism: Dehalococcoidia bacterium; assembly: GCA_030647705.1. Classification (GTDB taxonomy): domain Bacteria; phylum Chloroflexota; class Dehalococcoidia; order JAUSJJ01; family JAUSJJ01; genus JAUSJJ01. The sequence goes on along the minus strand of JAUSJJ010000134.1, from coordinate 308 downwards.
GAGTAGGCCGCCTTGAGAATGGGGACGGAGGTGGCGATGGGCTTCTCTTTGGCAATGTTGAACTGCCGGAACTTGTCGATCGTCTTTCCCGTGCTGCCTCCAATAGAGGCCACCATCTCAGCCATGTCATGAGACACGAAGTTTACCCCGAACTCCTTCGAACCCAGTATCTGGCTGGAAGTATGCCTGGTCGGAGCGATGGATACCCCGAAAAGGGGAGGGGCGACCGAAAGCGTGGCGTGCCAGGCAGCCGCCATCGCGTTGTCCTTGCCCTGCCAGTGCGGGGTTATGATGGCAGCCGTGCCGGG
>JAUSJJ010000001.1 GCA_030647705.1 Dehalococcoidia bacterium | reverse complement strand
AGGTACTACGAAAGAGAGGGGCTGATCCAGCCTTCGCGCTCCGCAGGCAGAATCAGGCTCTACTCCATGAGGGACATCGAGAAGCTCCAGCGGGTGAAGACGCTGATGGATGAGCTGGGGGTAAACCTGGCCGGTGTGGAGATTATCCTGAACCTGATGGGCCGCCTCGCTGAAATGGACAAGCAGATAAAGGAAATGGCCGAGCAGATAGGCCAACTGAGGGGCGAGGAGGCCTGAGAAGAAAAGAACAGGCGCCACCAACGAGTGAGAATAGCGGAGGTCGCTCTGTCATTGCTGCGAGTGTTCGCCGTGTCTATTCTCAATGCAGCGGTCATGCCCCGAAACATGAACACGGAGGTGAGTCCAGAGAGGAAAAACCTCTCTGGCAGGGGTTACAGGGGGTGTCCCCCTGTCAGACTCCTTTTCTTCTCCCTCTCTGGGCAGGAGAGGGAGACCGAGAGAGCCTGCCCCGTACTTGATACGGGGGTGAGGCCCCGAGAACGTGTTTTCGTGAGAATGACCAATGGGGCGTTTTTCTTAGGAGCTTTCGTGACGAAGCGCGGGCCGAGATAGGAGGAGAATCGAGAAGATGAGCCAAGAGAAATTCACGGAACAGGCGCAGGAGGCGCTGGCCGCCTCGCAGGCAATGGTACATCAATTCCGTCACAGCCAGTGGGACGTCGAGCATATCCTGCTGTCGTTGCTGCAACAGGAGGGCGGCGTCACCAGACTGATACTGGACAAGCTGGGCATCCGTCCTGAGAAGATAATCCAGAGGGTCGAAGAGGCGCTTGCGCGCACGCCGAAAGTGGCCGTCGAAGGGACCCAGGTCTACGCCACACCAAGGGTGGCTCAACTCCTGCAGCGCGCCAATGAGGAAGCGCAGCGGCTGAAGGACGAGTTCGTAGGCACGGAGCATATCCTCGTCGCCATGCTCGGTGAGGCCGATGGAGACGCTCCCAGGACACTGCGAGACGCCGGCATCGACCAGGAGAAGCTTTACAGAGCGCTTCAGGAAGTAAGAGGAGGACATCGGGTGACCGATCCCAGAGCGGAGAGCAAGTACCGGGCGCTGGAGAAGTACAGCCGTGACCTGACCCAACTGGCCAGGGAAGGCAAGCTGGACCCGGTGGTCGGTCGCGAGGAAGAGATAAAGCGGGTGATGCAGGTGCTCACCCGTCGCACCAAGAACAACCCGGTGATCATCGGAGAGGCCGGCGTGGGCAAGACCGCCATCGTCGAAGGGCTGGCTCAGAAGATAGTGGCCAACGACGTCCCCGATTCTCTGAAAGGGCGGAAGGTGCTGGCCCTGGACATGGGCGCTCTGGTGGCCGGCAGCAAGTTCCGTGGCGAGTTCGAGGAGCGCCTCAAAGCGGTGATGGACGAGATCCGGCAGGCGAAAGGTGAAATTGTCCTCTTCATCGATGAGATCCACACCGTGGTCGGCGCAGGCGCGGCCGAAGGCGCCATCGATGCGTCCAGCATGTTGAAGCCGGCGCTGGCCCGCGGCGAGCTGCAGTGCGTGGGCGCCACCACCTCGGACGAGTACCGCAAACATATCGAGAAGGATGCCGCCCTGGAACGGCGTTTCCAGCCCGTCTTCCTGGGTGAGCCGAACGAGGAAGACGCCATCGAGATGCTGCGGGTGCTTCGCCCCAAGTATGAAGCTCACCACAAAATCAAGATCGAAGACTCCGCGCTGATGGCCGCAGTCAAGCTAAGCCACCGCTATATCTCGGACCGCTTTCTGCCCGACAAGGCCATCGACCTCATCGACGAGGCCGCGTCCAAGGCCAGGATCGACGCTGAAAGCGCTCCGGCCGAGGTGAAATCGCTGGAAGAGCAGAGGAAACACCTGGCTGATGAGGAGGACTCTGCCTCCGGCCGCCAAGACTACCAGAATGCCGCGCAGTTCAAGGCGCAGCGGCTGGCGCTGGAGGACAAGCTGAACAAGGCCACGGAGGCGTGGCGAAAAGAAAAGAGGATTGACACCGTAGTAGACGAGGAAGACATCGCTGAGCTGGTCTCCAAGTGGACCGGCATTCCGGTGGCCCGGATGCTGCAGAGCGAGGCCGACAAGCTGGTCCACATGGAGGACAATCTGCACAAGCGGATGGTCGACCAGAACGAGGCCGTGGTGGCCGTTTCAGAGGCCGTCCGCCGGGCGCGGGCCGGGCTCAAAGACCCCAGGCGGCCCATCGGCAGCTTCATGTTCCTCGGTCCCACCGGAGTGGGCAAGACCGAGATGGCCCGTGCTCTGGCTGAGTTCCTCTTCGATAACGAAGAGGCCATGATCCGCATGGATATGTCGGAGTTCCAGGAGAAGCACACTGTCTCCCGGCTCATTGGAGCGCCGCCGGGGTACGTGGGTTACGATGAGGCCGGACAGCTAACCGAAGCCATCAGACGCCGGCCCTACCAGGTGGTACTGTTCGATGAGATCGAGAAGGCCCACCCGGACGTGTTCAACATCCTGCTCCAGATATTGGAGGACGGCAGGCTCACCGACGGCCACGGGCGCAAGGTCAGCTTCCGGAATGCCGTGGTGATCATGACCTCGAACCTGGGCGGCCAGGAGTTCCAGCGGCAGGCCATCGGCTTTCGCCAGGAAGGGCAGGAGGCGCTCGACCAGAAACGCGTGCGGACGTCTATCGAGAGCGAGCTGAAGAGGGCCTTCCGCCCCGAGTTTCTCAACCGGCTGGACGAGATCATTATCTTCCATCCGCTGGGCGAGGAGCAGATCAGGCAGATCGTCGACCTGCTGATCAAGGACGTTCAGAAGCGGTTGGAGGACAGCAGGATAACCATCACGCTCACCGATGCCGCCAAGGACTGGCTGGTGAAGGAAGGGTTCGACCCGGTGTACGGCGCGCGGCCGCTGAGGCGGGCCATACAACGCTACGTGGAGAACCCGCTCTCTTCCAAGATACTGAGGGGAGAGTGCAAGGACGGCGACACCGTGGTGGTGGACGTCAACAAGGAAGGCCTGACCTTCTCCCTGCCGAAGACCGAGGCCGCCGCGGGCAAGCGTTAAGCGCAGCACTCTGAACCCAAGAAAGCAAAGGGCCTGGGGCTTCCCCAGGCCCTTTGCTTTATCCTCTTCTGAGGCAGGCAGAGCACTGTCCTCAAATCGCTCCGATTTTTGTTGCCAGCCTCTGGGATTTATGTTATACTCCCCGTTTGGAGTCCATGCCACAGCTAACATCGTGGCAAGATTCCCCTTGCTTTCGGGGATGCGAACGGGGTTGAGCCCCATAGTGAGTCGAGCTCCATCAAGCCGTGTTTTCTCTCTGAGAGAGGCTGTTTGGAGCGCAAACTGAAATTGGACGGGAAAGGGGAAAAGGATACAACTGTGCCAGTAAATGTTTCAATGAAAAGCCTTCTTGAGGCGGGGGTGCACTTCGGTCACCAGGTGCGGCGTTGGGACCCGCGCATGCGGCCCTACATCTTCACCCAGCGCAACGGCATCCATATCATCGACCTGCAGCAGACCGTCGTCCTGATGAAGAAGTCCTACGAGTTCATCAGGGATACGGTCGCCGATGGCGGGACCGTCCTGTTCGTCGGAACCAAGAAGCAGTGCCAGGAGGCCATAGAGGAAGAGGCAAAGCGCTCCGGCATGTACTTCGTCAACCGGCGGTGGCTGGGAGGCACGCTCACCAACTTCCGCACAGTCCAGAGCCGCATCGACTATCTGGTGCGGCTGGAGGACCGCAAGTCCCGGGGCGAGCTCGACCGCCTGCCCAAGAAGGAATCCTCCAAGCTAGAGCGAGAAATGAACCACATGAACCGCATCTTCGGCGGAATCAAGGAAATGGTGGCGCTCCCTTCCCTCCTGTTTATCATCGACCCCTCCCGTGAGAGGAACGCCGTCATCGAATCCCGCAAGCTGGCCGTCCCGGTAGTGGCCGTGGTGGACACCAACTGCAACCCGGATGAGATCGACTACATCATCCCCGCCAACGACGACGCGATAAAGGCGGTGAAGCTTCTGTGCAACATTGTGGCAGAGGCCGTCCTCGAGGGCAAAGCCATCAGGGCCGGCAGGCTCAAAGAGGAAGAGGCAGCGAAGACGGAAGATGCCGGTCAGGAAGCACCCCTTCAACCGGCGGCTGTGAAGGTTTCCGCCACGCCTAACGTCGCACAGAAGGAGGCATAGGTGGGCGTTTCTGCTGAAGCTATCAAACAGCTCCGAGAGAAGAGCGGCGCCGGGGTCATGGACTGCAAGAAGGCCCTGGAGAAATGCTCCGGAGACGTCGAGTCCGCTAACAAGCTCCTCAGAGAGCAGGGCCTGGCCGTGGCAGCCAAGAGGTCAAGCCGCGTAGCCAGCCAGGGGCTGATCGAGGTATACGTTCACGCCGGCGGGCGCATCGGCGCCATGGTGGAAGTAAACTGCGAAAGCGACTTCGTTGCCCGTACCGAGGGGTTCAAGCAGTTGGCGCACGAGTTGGCCATGCAGGTTGCCGCCATCAACCCTCAATACGTCGGCGCCGAGGACGTCCCCGCCGGGGAGAAGGTCAATCCGGCTGAGGTCTGTCTGCTGCAACAACCCTATATCAGGGACCCGCAGAAGACCATCCAGGACTTGATTGTGGAGACCGTGGCCAGAACAGGGGAGAATATCAGAGTCAGAAGATTTGCCCGATTCGAACTTGGAAACTAACCTCGGCAAGACAATATACAAAAGAGTGCTTTTGAAGCTCAGCGGGAAAGCCCTGATGGGCTCCAAAGGCTATGGCATCGATCACGAGACCCTGTACGACATCGCCCGCCAGGTCAAGCGGGTGACGCAGATGGGCGTCCAGGTGGCGATGGTGGTGGGCGGGGGCAACATCTTCCGGGGGGAAGAGGCGGCGGCCGAGGGCATGGACCGGGCCACCGCGGACTACTCGGGCATGCTGGCAACTCTGATCAACTCTCTGGCCCTGCAGGATGCCCTGGAGCACGAAGGGGTCACCACACGGACCCTGAGCGCCATCACCGTACAGGCCGTCGCTGAGCCTTACATCCGCCGCCGGGCTATCCGCCACCTGGAAAAGGGGCGCGTGGTTGTCTTTGCGGCCGGCACCGGCAACCCGTACATGACTACGGATACAGCAGCCGCGCTGCGGGCAATCGAGATCGGGGTTGACGTCCTGCTCATGGGCAAACACAGGGTCGATGGCATTTACGATGTCGATCCACTGAGGCACCCCAATGCCAAGAAGTTCGAGAAGATAACTCACATGGAGGCCATCAATCGGCGGCTGGAAGTGATGGACAGCACGGCGCTCTCCCTGTGCATGGAGAACAGCCTGCCGATTATCGTCTTCGACGTGTTGGGTGAGCGCGCCATCGAAAGGGTGGTGGCCGGAGAGGCCGGGGGTACCCTGGTCTACACCGAGGCCAGGGCGTGAATTCGAGCAGGCTGGCCCGGCTTTCCCGCAAGCAGTTGCAGGCGCTGCTCGAAGTTTCTCTGAAGGATTTCCGCACCGTAGATGGGCTCTGGTTCGTGGGTGTAGAAAAACGCCTGGGCGCCGATCTGGCGACGGAAGTGGACGAAGAGGTGTGGGAGTGGTTGGGCCGGCGGAGCGCCTTCCGTTTGACCGAAGCGCTGGGGCTCAACGGCAAAGGTCTGCCGGCGCTGGTCACGGCCCTGGAACTCGATCCTTGCCTGTCCATGAACGATTATGATGTGGCGCTGGTCTCCGCCCGGCAGGCAGTTTTCCGCTGCACCGGCTGCTATTCTCAGACGGAGCGGCTGAAGGCCAACAAGGCGCTTTTCGACTGCCGCCGAGTGGACGAAGCCTATTTCAAGAGTTTCGCAAGTGCGATCGACCCACGGATCCAGGTCAGGTGTGACTTCTGTCCGCCAAGACATTCGGAGGATATCTGGTGCGCGTGGTACTTCGACCTGGAGCTTCCCTGACAGCCTTATCATACCGCCTGTGCTAAAGCTGTTGTATCTGAGTTCCGGGAAGGGTGTCCCGCCGTCCGAGAGTGCGGAGAGGCGTCCGCCTGAGGCGGATACCGAGGGTCTGGGGGTGTCCCACAGATGCAGCCTCACTGGGCCGGGTGGGGGGAAAGACAGACGTTTCTA
>JAUSJJ010000124.1 GCA_030647705.1 Dehalococcoidia bacterium | reverse complement strand
CCCGGCCCGGTGGACTATGTCATTGTGGCAGTACCCCGAAAAGTCGCTCCGTTCGTGCTGCAGGACTGCATCAAAAAGCAGGTAGGCGGGGTGATGTTCTTCACCTCCGGCTTCGCCGAGACAAATACCGACGAGGGCCGCGCCCTGCAGAAGACGATGATAGACCTGGCGAAGCAGGGCAACGTCAATCTCATCGGGCCCAACTGCGTAGGCATCTACAACCCGGCGATAGGCCTGCGCCACTCGGCGGAGCAGCCGGCCGGCGAGGGCGGGCCGGTGGGGTTCATCGCCCAGAGCGGCACGCACGCCACCTTCTTCAGCACGGTCGGCTACCAGCATGGCATCAGGATCAGCAAGTCCGTCAGCTATGGTAACGCCATAATTCTGGACAGCAGCGACTATCTGGAGTATATGGCCCAGGACAAACAGACAAAGATAATCGGCATGTATATCGAGGGCGTCAAAGACGGCCGGCGTTTCATGTCCACCCTGCGAGAAGCGGCCAAACGAAAGCCTGTGCTCATCTGGAAAGGCGGCCAAACCGCCGAAGGGGCCAGGGCCACAGCTTCGCACACCGGCTCGATGCGTGAGTCTATCACTACATGGCAGGCGCTGATCAGACAGTGCGGGGCGATCCGGGTAGACAACCTGGACGACATGGTGGACACGGTCAAGACTCTACTTTATGTCAAGCCCACCACCAGCACGAAAGTGGGCCTCATCGCCATGACCGGAGGTCAATCCGTGGTCATCAGCGATTCCTTCGCCCGCGCCGGCCTGGAGATACCGATCCTGACTCAACGCTCCTTCGAGCGGTTCGGCGAGTTCTTCGTCGCCGTGGGAGGCAGCTACCGGAATCCGCTGGACGTGAGCCCCACGTTCCTGGGCTTTGACGACTCTGCCATGCTGGAACACCTGTCACGCATGCTTGACATCCTGGACGATGATGCCAACGTAGATAGCATAGTGGTTGAAGTCTCCACTCCACTGCTGGCGCCCCGAATCAGACGCAATGCGGCGCTGGTGCAGCAGATGGTCGGACTGCTTTCCGATTTCAGGTCCAAGGCCAAGAAGCCATTCCTGGTGGTGGTCACTCCGGGCAACCAGGAAGCGCAGGCGTTGGAGATCAGGAGCGCTCTGGTAGAACGCAACGTCCCCAGCTTCCCGACCTTCCCCAGGGCGGCGCAAGCCTTGAAGAAGGTCGTGGAGCATTATATAATTCATTCGACGCAGCCGACAGTGGCCGCGGTCGCGGGGGGAAGGGGGTGAGGGTTCCTATTCCAGGATGAAGGAGCCGCGTATGGACTGGCAGGACGAATACAAGAGCAAGCTGATAACAGCCGCAGAAGCGGCAGCCATGATCAAGTCCGGCGACAAAGTGCTGATTCCGCCTGTCTCCGACCCCCCTGCACTTTCTTTCGCCCTGGCAGCCAGGAAGAACGATCTCAGGAACGTGGAAATCACCATGGGTGGCGTACCGGCGCACGACGCCGGATGGTATAACCACGGAGATGAGGCGTCTTTCCCGTTGAACGTCTATTTTACCGGCAATCTGACTCGCCGCATGCTGGATGCCAAGAGGGCCGACTTCGTTCCTTTCACCTACTCCGTGATGGGCAAGCCCCTACGGGAAATGCGTCCCGATCGGAAGCAATGGGACTGGTTCCTTCAGGTGTTCTCGCCTCCGGACAAGTACGGCTATTGCACCTACGGCAACCAGATCTGGTGGAGGAAGTCGATGAAGGGGGCCTGCAAGAAGATCATCGGGGAGATCGACGCCAACCAGATCAGGACCTACGGAGAAAACTATATCCATATCTCGGAGATAGACTATTTCGTGGAGAATACCCAGCCTCGCCCGGAGCCGGTGCTGCCGCTGGAGATATTCGACCACTCCCAGCCTATCGCCGACTACGTGTCGACGCTGGTCAATGACGGTGATACGCTTCAAATGGGCACCGGCACCGCCACCGATGCCATGATGCTGTTGGGCGCTTTCGACAACAAGCACGACCTTGGCGTCCACACCGAAGTGACCACCCACGGCATGATCGACCTGGTCAAGAAAGGCGTGATCACCGGCAAGCGCAAGACCATCAACACCGGCAAGGTGACCGCCACCTGTTTCTGGCCGGAGCCTGGCGCGCTCGATTACGTGGACATGAACCCCATGTTCGAGCTTTACGATGTCAGTTACACCAACAACCCGCGCGTGATAGCGTCGTATGATAACATGGTGTCCATCAACACCGTTTTGACCATAGATCTGAGCGGGCAGATCGTCAATGACTCCATAGGCCCGCGCATGTGGAGCGCGCCCGGGGGACAGCTCGACTTCTGCCTCGGGGCCACGTATTCGAAGGGCGGCCGCTATATCGCGGTGTTGCCCTCGACGGTCGAGGTAAAGGGCCAGAGAAAATCGCGCATCGTGCCGCAGCTCGATTCCGGCAGCTATGTCATGATACCGCGCGTGCTTACTGACATCGTAGTCACCGAGTTCGGCATCGCCCGGCTGCTCAACAAGTCTTATCGCGAGCGCGCCAACGAGCTGATCGCCATTGCTCATCCCGACTTCCGGGCCGAGCTGAAAAAAGCGGCCCAGAAGCTTCATTACCCATAGTTGGAATCTAACTGGCCGGTGTAAGAGACGTCCGGCCTCACTCAGGAGGAGGTAGAAAGAAGTTGGTCAAGATTCGTTTGCGGAGGGTGGGGGCGAAGAAGCAGCCCAGCTACAGAATAGTGGTCGCGGATTCTCATTCCCCACGCAATGGGTCATTCATCGAGAACCTGGGGCACTACAATCCATTGACTGATCCCCCGACCGTGGTCGTCAACGTGGAAAAGGCGAAGGTCTGGATCAGCAAGGGCGCTCAGCCTACCGAGGCCGTAGCCCGGCTGCTGGCCAAGCAAGGCGTTGAAGGCATCTTCAAGCCTCGCATGGCAGCCCCCAAGAAGGGAAAAGCGCCGGAGACTGCGGCGGCCCCGGCGGCAGCGGCGCAGCCCGAACCACCTAAAGAATCCAAGGCTCAGGCCTAGCTCCGGATTAGAGGCGCAACCATGAAAGAACTGGTGGAATACATCGCCAAGGCTATCGTAGACAAGCCGGAGGAAGTGGTCGTGACCGAGGAGGTCAGCGATGCCCGTGTCACCCTCCGGCTCAAGGTGGCGACCGAGGATACCGGCAAGGTTATCGGCAAACAGGGCCGGATCGTTCAAGCTATCCGCAGCCTGGTCAAAGTGGCGGCCGTGAAATCGGGCGCCCGGGTGGTGCTGGAGATAGTCTGAGCAAGCAGGGTGAGCCATTGGGCAAGCGCGGGACAGGGAAACCGAAAGACTCATCCGATGACGAGTTTATCGCGGTAGGGCGCGTTCTGGCTCCCTGGGGGGTCAGGGGCATGCTCAAGATCGAGGTACTCACTGATTTCGCCGAGCGCTTCGCTCCAGGACAGAGGCTGCTCCTCGAGGGTCGGCCGTTCGTGGTGGAGAGCAGTCAGACGCATCGAGGCCTCCTGCAGATCAAGCTCCAGGGCATCGATAGCCCGGAGTCCGCTGCAGAGTTCGCCGACTGCTACCTTGAAGTCCCCCAACGCGAAGCTTTTCCCCTTCCGCCCGGACAGTACTACCGCTTCCAGATCATCGGCCTTCAGGTATGGACGACGTCGGGAGATTGCCTGGGGAGAGTAGCTGACGTCCTGCCTACCGGCAGCAACGATGTCTACGTCGTGCACGGCGAACGCGGTGAGACCCTCATCCCGGCCATCGAAGACGTTATCAAAGAGGTGGACCTTGAGAAAGGTCGCCTCACCATCGAGCCCATCGCAGGACTGTTGGAGCCTTCACCCGATGAAGAGCTCCAGGCCGAAGAGCCTTAAGCACTGCGATAAAGGAATCCTGATATGTCTGGACATTCGAAATGGTCACAGATCAAACGGCAAAAAGGCGTCACCGACCACAAACGCGGCCAGCTTTTCACCAAGCTGGGCCGCGAAATATCGGTCGCGGCGCGTAAGGGCGGCGGAGATCCGGGCAGCAACTTCCAGTTGCGCTTGGCCGTACAGAAGGCCCGCGACAGCAACATGCCGATGGACAACATTGACCGTGCCATCAAGAAAGGCGCCGGCGGCACAGAGGCCACTTCTCTCGCCGAGGTCACCTACGAAGGGTACGGACCTGGCGGAATGGCCGTCATCGTCAACGCCCTGAGCGACAACCGCAACCGTACCGCCTCTGAGATCAGGAGTACCTTCACCAAGGCAGGCGGCAACCTGGGAGAGACCGGCTCGGTGGGCTGGTTGTTCGATAACAGAGGGGTCATCACCCTGGAGGCGGCCAAGGTCGCACCTGACGAGATAGCACTCTGTGCCATCGACGCCGGAGCTGAGGATATCAAGATCGAAGACCAGGCCGTCGAGGTATACACCAGGCCGGAAGACCTGGAGAAGGTGAGAAAGGCCCTTGAGGCGCAGAACGTGACCGTCGTGTCCGCCGAACTCTCCATGATACCCAAGACCACCGTTGCAATCGATGAGAAGCACGCGCTGCAGGCTCTGAAGCTCATGGAGAAGCTGGAAGCTCTCGACGATGTCCAGCAGGTATACAGCAACGCGGATTTCCCCAACGAAGTGCTGGCCAAATATCAGTCCGATGGCGATTGAGGCCTAGCGGTGCTGGTCCTGGGTATTGACCCCGGCATGGCGATAATGGGCTACGGCCTGGTGCGGGAGGAGGGGGACAACCTGCAGGCTGTTGACTACGGCGTACTCACCACCCCCGCCGGCGCCCCGGTCAGCGAGCGCCTCAGCATTCTGTATCATGGCCTCCTGGAACTGATCAACCGCTACCAGCCCGAGGAAATGGCCATCGAGCTGTTCGTGGCACGCAACCTGCGCTCGGCGCTGCTGGTGGGTCAGGCGCGGGGGGTGGCCATCCTGACCGCCGCCACACACGGCCTCCCTGTATATGAATACAGCCCGATGCAGGTGAAACAATCGGTGGCGGGATATGGCAAAGGGTCGAAGGAGCAAATGCAGCAGATGGTGAAGCTGCAGCTCTGCCTGGAACGCATCCCCCGGCCCGATGACGCCGCAGACGCTCTGGGCCTGGCCATCTGCCACTTCAGCCGGCGGCACCTGGCAAACATGTTGCAGCCCGACTGAGCTTTTGCCGCATCGGCGCGTCGACCGTGTCCCCTCAGTTATGGATTACCCTTCCGCAAGTACAACTGTAGCGCTGTGATACCTGCACCGATTGACTCTTCGTTCCCAAACGGTTATCATATTTGTCACAGTTTCTGCAAGACTTGTCAGCCAGCTTCGAGGAGAACATCGGACTTCTCCCGTGAGACCGCAGCGAACAAGCAAATGCAGCGGCACACAAAATCGAAGGAGGAACAGACTTGAAGAAGTTGACCATTCTAGTAGTCACATTGGTCGCCCTGCTGAGCATGGTGCTGGCCTCTTGTACCAGCGCACCCACCGCGACACCGACCCAGCCGGCGCCGACGGCGACTCAGCCGGCGCCCACAGCAACCAGGCCCCCAACTGCGGCAGCGACTCCGGTACCTGGCGCGACCGCGACCAGGGTTCCAACCCCGACGCCAACATCACCGGCTCCAACCGCTACTCCTCCGCAGCCGACGCCCACCGGCGCTCCTCAGTTGTTGAAGTTCGGCGCCCACCTGGCCCTGTCCGGGTCAGGCGCACTCTGGGGACTGGCCGGCCAACGCGGCAATAACATAGCCAAAGAAGAGATCAACGCCGCCGGCGGCATTGTCGTGGGCGGGCAAAGGTACTTGCTGGACAACGTCGTCTACTACGATGACAAGTACATCCCCGACGAAGGCGTGAAGGCGGCCAACAAGCTGATCTTCGAGGACAAGGTCAAGTTTGTGGTGAACACTGGCGGGACCGGGCCATCACTGGCAAGCGCGCCCATCTTCACCGACAACAAGATCCTGTCGCTGCAGGGGCTTTGCTATTCCAAGGACTCGATCGGCGCCAAGTACCCCTACGCTTTCAGAAGCGTGATGTCCTCTGCTTTCTACTACAAGCCTTTCGTGGATTGGATGCGCAAGACGAAGTACCCCACTGAATCCCAGAAAGTCGCTCTTCTCGACCAGAACGACGCCCTGGGCTGGACAGTCCATGAACAGGCGCTGGCTTCCTGGAAGAAGTCAGGAGCCACTGTGGTGTTCGAGGGCTACTACCCCGCAGGCACCACGGACTTCACCTCGATCCTGACCACGATTCTGGCCAAGGGGCCGACCCTGTTCGACCCGGGTGCGGTTTCTCCCGGGCAGTTTGGCCCGATGATCACCCAACTGCGCGACCTGAACTTCAAGGGGCCGATCATAACCGCAACCTACCAGATCCCGACCGACCTGCAGAAGGCGGTCAAGGCCGACTATCTGGAAGGCCTCATCACGGCCTATCCGGATATGATCACGGACGCGGCCAATCCGGCGCAGAAGGCGTTCTCCACGACGTTCATCAAGGCATATGGCGAGCCGTTCCTGCCCTTGAGCACCTGGTCCTACGTTGGCTTGAAGAACCTGGCCCAGGCCATTGTGAAGGCCAACAGCCTCGACCCGGTGGTAGTGACCAAGACCCTGGAAGGGATGACCTTCCCCGGCACTATCCTGGGTGATGGCTCCTGGGCCGGCGCAGAGCTCTATGGCGGCCTGAACCATGAGTTCACCGCGAACCAGATGTTCATCCAGCTTCAGAACGGCAAGGTTGTGCGCGTGGCGGACCTGAAACCGCAGATATACACGGCGCCCTGAGGCCCTAGCACTTCCAAATACAGTCCAGCCGCCAGCCTGGCCTCGGCCAGGCTGGCGGCTGGACACGGGATCTCTCAGGCCTCTGCAAACTGAAGTGTTTGTAGAGGCCTTTCTTCCTTTACGCCCGCTCCTTCACCATTCCTGCCAGCAAGACCAAGAGCCACGTCTGAATCGAAGCGCGTTCTGTGCCGTGACGCCCACCACAGGCTGAAGGCGGACGCTCCTGGGGGTGGAAACAGCCTGCGAATACCTGTATCATGTATCCGGCAGTGTCGGGGCACGTGGGATACGGTCCAGCGCCCCTTTCTGAACCTCATGCGTAGGAATCAAACATGATCGCAGGTCTGGATGGCATCCTGGAAGCCCAAGGCAGCGACTTCATCGTCGTCAAAGTAAGCGGCGTCAGCTTCAAAGTCTTCGTGCCTACCTCCACCCTGGCTGTCGCTGGCAGCCCCGGCGACAGAGTCCGGCTGCGCACCCACCTTCAAGTCAGAGAAGACAACCTCTCATTGTACGGATTCGCTACCGCCGAAGAGCTTGAGGTATTCGAGCTTGCCATCACCGTCTCCGGCGTCGGCCCCCGATTGGCCCTGTCTCTCCTTTCCGCTCTCAACCCGGCCCGGCTGGCGGAGGCCATCTGCTCGGAAGACGTCCAGGCGCTCACCGGGGTCCCGGGTGTGGGCAAGAAGACGGCCAGCCACCTCATCCTGGAGCTCAAGGACAAGCTCTCCAAGAAGCGCATCGGCGTTCCGTTGGCCTCCTCCTCAGCCGGCGATAGCGAGGTCATCGCAGCCCTGAGGAGCCTGGGCTATACCTCCAACGAGGCTGCCATGGCGCTGGCCTCAGTGCCCAACATCAAGAACCTCAGCCTGGAAGAAAAGGTCCGCCTGGCGCTGCAGGGGATGGGGAAGAGATAGGCTGGCTTCATTTGCAGTCCCTTCGTCAACACGTTATACTGGTCTAACATAAACACTCTCTCGGAAGCTTCATCTTGTCCTCCTTCAAACTAGTTTCAGACTTCAAGCCCACTGGTGACCAGCCACTGGCCATCCAGAAGCTGGTCGATGGCCTGCTCAAGGGCTACAAGCACCAGACCCTCCTGGGCGTCACAGGCAGCGGCAAGACCTTCAACATGGCCAACGTCATCGCCCAGGTGCAGCGGCCTACCCTGGTCATCTGCCACAACAAGACCCTCGCCGCGCAACTCTGCGCCGAGTTCCGCGACTTCTTCCCCGAGAACGCCGTCGAGTATTTCGTCAGCTACTACGACTACTACCAGCCCGAGGCCTACGTGCCCCGCCACGACCTCTACATCGAGAAGGAGGCCGATATCAACGAGGAGATAGACCGGCTGCGTCTCTCCGCCACCAGCTCCCTGTTACAGCGGCGTGACGTGGTTATCGTGGCCTCGGTATCCTGCATCTACGGCCTGGGCTCGCCGGAGGAGTATCAGAAGGCCATGCTGACCCTGCAGAAGGGCGGCAAGATGGTCCGCGACCGCATTCTGCGCCGCCTGGTCTCCATGCAGTACGAACGCAACGACATAGACTTCACCAGGGGCCGCTTCCGCATCCGTGGCGACACTCTGGAGGTCCAGCCCTCGAATGAAGAGATGGCGCTGCGCGTCGAGTTTTGGGGCGATGAGGTCGAGCGCATCACACAGGTGGACCCGCTCACCGGCGAGATACTCAAAGAAATGGACTCGGTGAGCATCTTCCCTGCCAAGCACTGGGTCACCTCGTCGGACAAGCTGATGGCGGCCGTCCAGGATATCGAGGCGGAGATCGAGTCGCGGCTCAAGGAGCTGAGGGCGCAGGGCAAGGTGCTGGAGGCCGCCCGCCTGGAGCAGCGCACCAAGTACGACGTCGAGATGATGCGCGA
>JAUSJJ010000120.1 GCA_030647705.1 Dehalococcoidia bacterium | reverse complement strand
TCCGGCCGGATGCTCCCAGTTAACATATTCTATTCGGTTCCATGTGGTTCTATGTATCGAACCCAACTCAATCGCGGTTATCACAACCGTATTGGGTTTCTCCGTCTAGGAGAATAGTCCCCTTCATGTGGGTCGAGTCAGGCTCGCGTCTAAGCGTGCCCTGCCCAGCGCCTGAGCAGGGCCTTGCCTGTCCACGTTCCAGACTCCTAATACTGCTTGAAGCCTCACCCTGCACCTCCTCATGGACACTGGATGCCCCGTGGCATCCACTATTATTTACTCACAGTCTGGCTGCGGTTGTCAACCCTCCTGTGGCCTTGGCCCAGCATTCAACAATCCATCGTCTTGTGCAGCCGCATCGCCGACCTGTCAGCAGTAGTCCCCTGTGTCGTTTGAGTCTATCAGTTTTAACATGTGCACGCCGTGTCCGCTGGTGTCATTCTCAAGACCTTCGCTGAGAGACTCTGAGAAATTGCTGAGAAAAATCGACATAGACCCATTGCGCTCTTCTCCAAGGACGAAACTCTCTCTTTTTCTCAGAGCGTTCTCAGGATTTCTCTGATCCAATATCGGCTGGGAGGTTCAGAGATTATTCTGTCGCGGCGATTTCTCAGAGAGTTCTTTGACAAACCACAATGGGGTAGGCGTTCTACACCGGCCAGGCCGTTGGCGATCCAAGGCCGCTCACGGTTTGCCTTAGTCACTTGAGCACTTCTGTTGAGAGAATGCAACCAGTGGGGGAAATGCAGATGATCTATGATCTCTGGAGCAAGCCAAATCGTCCTTGACATTCCCCGAGCATAGAATTATGATGAGCCATCCGATGTCATGGGCATGCAGGATACTGTTAGACCCCGAATAGGTAGATGATCCGCCGCCCAGTTCGACGAAACGCCGTCGGCATACGGTCGCGATACGCTTACGGTAGCCAGTACCACTGCGGAGGAAGAGGTGCCTATGGCGCCGCTTTGGGACGATCCCATAACGCGCAGTTCCGGGCCGGCGATGGTGAGCTTGGTCTCGATGCCATTTAAGGCTCTCTGGGACCCGCCGATACAGCTTGGCATCCTCGAGCACACGCTCCTCCGGGCCGGAATCGGGGCCCGCTCCCATTCTTTGGACCTCGCGTTCATGGAGCACCTGCACGCGGCAACCTCCGGCGACTCGGTCAACAGACCGCTCTGCATAGACGACTACCATGACGTTGCATGCAAGGACTTTGTCGTCCAACTCGGAGACTGGATTTTCATGGTCCCGCCGTACGCTGAGCCCTCGCCAGAAGACGACGACTTCTTGGCCTATGTGCGCAGCACCGGGGTACCTGAGGAGGCCGTGGCGACCGCCGTTCGCATGAAGGCGTTAGTCCCCCAGTTTCTCATGGCCGCGGCAGAGGAGTTGCTCGCGGACGCACCACGGATAGTCGGATTCTCAACGGTGTTTCAGCAGAATGTAGCTTCCCTGGTACTGGCGAAGATGCTCAAGGCCCGGGACCCGTCGTTAACCATCGTGTTCGGTGGAGGCAACTGCGATGGCGCCATGGGGTCGGCCCTCCACAAGTGTTTTCCTTGGATCGACTTGGTAGTTCGCGGTGAAGGCGAACGTGTCCTCGTTGAAGTGGTGCGTGATGTGCTCTCCGGACGGCCGATCCGTCCACAACCCGGTCTATGCTACCGCGCCGAGGGCCAGTCTGTAGTGGTGCCGCAAGAGGCCAAACCGCAGCTTTGCATGGACGACGTACCGTCGCCAATCTACGACGAATACTTCGAGCGACTCGCACGCAGCCCGCTTCGCGCAGAATTGTTGCCCAACGTAGCCATTCTCTTTGAGAGTTCCCGTGGCTGCTGGTGGGGCGCCAAGTCTCACTGCACATTCTGCGGGACGAACAGTGCGAGGACGCCGTTCCGGAGTAAGCCGGCGGAACGTGTTGCGGAAGAGGTTCTTAGCCTGGCCAGACGGTACGAGGTCCTCAATTTCACCGCAGTGGATGACATTATTGGTTTGGCGCATGTTCGTGAGTTGCTACCGCTGATCCGAGCCGCGGACAGTGATCTTGAGATCTACTACGAAACCAAGGCGAATCTCACCAAAGATAATCTGCTAGCTTTTTACGCTGCCGGTGTCAATCAGATCCAGCCGGGAATAGAAAGCCTGAGCACACCGATCTTGCGACTGATGCGGAAGGGCATCACTGCTCTGCAAAACATTCGTTTTCTCAAGTGGTGTGCGGAGATTGGTATTAGCGTGGATTGGAATCTGCTTTTTGGGTTCCCCGGCGAGCCACCGGAGGAGTATAAGCTGATGGCCGAGTTAGTTCCGTCCATCATCCACTTGAAACCTCCGAAACTCTCTCCCATACAAATTCAGCGCTTCAGCCCGTATTTCGAGAGACCCGCCGAGTTCGGACTACAGATCATGGGCCCGATGCCATACTATCGCTTTCTCTATCACGTGCCCGCCGAATCGCTCGCTGACCTTGCTTACGATTTCGAGCACCGTTATCTCGATGGTCGTGTTCCGGCATCGTACACTGTCGAGTTGGCGGAAGCAGTTGCTCGCTGGCGCGCGTCGAGCAAGGATGGGTTCCGTTCTCTCAGTTATCGCCGTGGTCCGGGTTTTCTTGTTGTTCGGGACAGGCGTCCAGGGCTTGAACGTGCCAACTACACGTTCGATGAAATGGAGGCCAGCATCTATCTCGCGTGCGATGCCGGAGCTACGGCGGAGGCGGTGTGTAGGCATCTTGCTGCCGACGGCCGTGAGATGCCGTCATCCCACGATGTAGAGGCCTTCCTCCTAGAGCTCGTCGATGCGCGTCTGGTCTACCATGAGGGAAGCCGCTTTCTCAGCTTGGCGGTGGCCGAACGTGCGGCCCCTCACGCAGGGTCAAGGCGAATGCACAGCGCGGGCTGAGACTGCCGCAGCGGATGTGTCCACGCGAAACGCGGGTGAAGAATCGTGATTGGAGGAACAGAGACCATGCCGAAAAAGCCTGAAGACGCAACTGAAGCTACGCGAGGTGGGCCGGAGAAGACACCAAAGAAGCTCGCCGTGAAGAAGCAGCCCGTGGGGCCTTCCGATGCTGCATCGGAGAAAGACCGAAAGGTTGATCGCGGCCGAGCTAAGGAGCGCAGTCGGAGCCGAGAGTGAGTCGCTGCCAGGTCCTCCGGCGAAACGAGGGCAGGCGGAACGACGAGTGCCTTGTCTGACGAAGTGGAGTCGGGGACGCATAGCCAAGTTTAGACGCGCTGGGCAGGGTTTGCCCGAAGCCGTATCTTGTCGTGGGTCGCCCCTGGTTCTTCGCGATTCGCGTACCATTCCGGTACCGTGTTCGTCGGACTGTGGCGAGGCACCGCTGGGCTTTGTCCAACTCTGACCGCTGTAGCGCATCAAAATGGCGGACCAACCACGGCCGACCGAGATTAGCAGACGCTCGTTTCGAGATGGCGTTTGATCGAGCTTGAACTGCCGTCGAACAAGTGCATAACCTGCGGCGCAAAGCGCGGCCGCATACTCTCTCGGGTATGTAATGGACTTGGGGAACACCATGCCCAAGTTCATGTTACTGGAGCATACCGCCGACGCCGGCATTGCCGCCTGTGGCAAGGACCTGGCGGACGCTTTCGCCCACGCCCCTTTTGGGGATGTTCAGCCTCATAGCGGACCTCAAAGGCGTGACCGAGGTGGAGGGAGCAGCCTCGGACAAGTTAGCACTTCTGATGGGATGGCTGAACGAGCTTATCTATATCTTCGACACGGAGCGACTGTTGCTGCGCCGCTTCAACATCGTTGGGGTATCCTCAACGAGGCTGCGGGTCGCCGTCTTTAGCGAAGTGGCGGACCTGACCGGCCACCATCTGTCCTTCTTGACCGGCGGCCTACCTAGGCGCTTCCCTCCGCACGCGCCCTGGCCAACCCTTACCTCGTCCTCTCCACCAACAGTGGCGTTCTCTCCCACGGCCAGCGGCCACATCCCTTCGGAAGGTTCAGACGGGGTTCCTCCAGAAGTAATCTTGAGAGTGAGCCTGAGCCTTCAGCGGAAACACCCCATGTCGGCCAGCAAGCCGAGCGATGCGCACGGCGATGTGCGACCAACCGGCGGCTGACAACCGGCCGTGCGTGAACTCCCCGACACCTTCACCGTGGGGTTCGTGGCGATGTATCCGCTTCCCTCTGGCCGCTTCTACGACCATTTGATGTTTTTCGTGCAGCAGCCCTCTATCAGACTCCCAGAATTCGTTCAGCATGTCGTCCTGCTCTTGTCGGTTCAGACACCAACCTCGATTATTGGCTGTGCAACACACTTGTCAATCGGGCGAACGGCAATTGGCAATTTGACACAAAAGTCGTTACTATGGTACGTAATCCTCCGAGATGCTTGAAGGTTTGGGCGATGTCATGAACAAGAACCCAGACAGAATCCAGACTGGCACAAAGGTCGCCGTTATCGGCGGTGGCCCAGCGGGCAGCTTCTTTGCGCTGTACCTCCTGTGTTATGCACGGGAAAGGAACAGCTTTCCTGAAGTCACCATTTACGAACAGCGGGATTTCGACAGCACTGGGCCAAAGGGATGCAAAGGCTGCGCCGGCGTTCTCTCCCCATCCCTGGTCAAAAACCTGGATGAGTTGGGACTCAGCATCCCTGAGGGAGTAATCAAGAGCAGGATAGAGCGATTCTTGGTCCACAGCCCCTACACTTCGATAAGCATCAGCAAACCTGAAAAGGAATCGGCGATTCTGAGCATCTACCGCGCAGGCGGGCCGCACAGAATTCGAGACAGCCATAACGCCAGCTTCGATAGGTGGCTGCTGAGCGAGGCGCAACGACAAGGCGCAAGGGTCGAGAACCAGCCAGTGTCCCGCGTTTTCCTGGGGGTCGGGGCAGCAATAGAGGTTGCCGGAGCGAGGCTGGAGTACGATCTGGTGGTGCTGGCATCAGGCGTGAACGCGAGGCCGACGGCGATCTCCGGGCTTCGCTATGTTCCTCCGAGGACACGGACAATGGCGCAGGATGAACTGTATGCAGGCGCTGCTCAGGTGGAGTCCCGGCTCGGAAACACGGCTCACATTTTCCTGATTCCAGGTTCGGGATTGATCTTCGGCGCCCTCGTGCCCAAAGGGCCCTTCATAAACGTCTCAGTCCTGGGTAATGGCAGGCTCCCTGTTTCGGTCGCCGATTTCCTGAACCAAGAGATGGTGCGCAGCCTGCTGCCCGCCGACTACATGAGGACGTGTGGCTGCCGGCCCAGGGCGGTGATTGGCCCGGCACGCAACTACTGTGCAGACAGGTTCGTCGCCATCGGCGATGCCGCAGTATCCAGGCTCTACAAGGATGGCATTGGCTCAGCATTGCTGACGGCCCGCGAGGCTGCCCGCACTGCGGTCCACCGCGGCTTATCCCAGCGCGATTTTGAGCTTGGCTACCAGCCCCTTTGTCGTGCCATACAGTCAGACAACTCCTGTGGCGGAGTGTTATTCTCCATACATGACAGGGCCAAGGATTCACGCGCTTTCCTTCTGGCACAACACCGCCTCATCGGGGATGAGCAGGACAACACCAGTGGGCCCCAGAGCTTTACCAGAGTCACCTGGGGCATGTTCACCGGAAGCTACAGCTACAGGGCCATGGCCGGGATGGCCTTTGCCCCCGCTTCAATAGCCAGACTGCTATTGGCCTTTTTCCGGGAGAGTTGGAGCGCAGTGTCAAAGAAGAAGGGCGCCTATCCAAAGCGATTGCACGTGGGCGGCAAGCGCATACTAATATTGGGCAGCGGCTTCGGCGGCACGTATACCTTGCGGAATCTGGTCCACTCCTTGAATCGAAACGAGAACGCACAAATCACGATGGTGAGCAACGAGAATTTCTTCCTGTTCTTGCCTTTGCTCCACGAAGTAGCAATGGGTAGAATAGAGACGCGGCATATTGCCTATCCGATCAGAAGACTCCATTGGAGAGACAGGTTTGAGTTCGTTCTGGCCGATGTGGAGAAGATAGACCTATCCAGCCGCAAAGTCCTTACAAGCAGTGGGACTCTGGATTTCGATTACCTGGTCCTGGCGCTGGGCAGCACCACTCACGTGCCGGACCTGGGCTCCGTCGGAAACAACGTGTTCACCCTCAAGACGCTGCGCGATTCGATGTTGATCAGGAATCACATCATCGGTGTCTTCGAAAGAGCCAGTCTGGAGCGCGATCCGGAGCGGCGCAGACAATTGCTTACCTTTGTCGTCTCCGGCGGCGGCTACACCGGCATCCAACTGGTGACCGAGCTAAGAGACTTCATCTTCAGAAGCCTGCTCAGGTTCTACAAGACTGTCGATCCGTCTGAGATCAAGGTCATTCTGGTCGAAGCGGAGCGCAAGATTGTCGCAGAGCTGCACACCAAGCTCGGGGCCTATGTCATGAAGCACCTTCAGCAGACGGGAATAGAGGTCAGATTGCGGTCAAAGGTCAGTCGTGTCACGGAACAAGGTTTGGAGATCAATGGCACGGAGATTGTGCCGATGAGCACCCTCATCTGGGTTGCCGGGGTGGTGGCCAACCCGCGAGTCGCTGAGCTCGATGCGGAAACGGATGCACAGGGCCGAGTTATGGTCAACGAGTATCTTGAAGTGCCAGGCTTTCCGGGCGTATACGCCGTTGGTGATTGCGCCCACTTTGAAGACCCCAGGTCCGGCCAGCCTATTCCACCACGGGCGCACACGGCAGTACGCCAGGCCAAAGTTGTCGCCCACAACATCCTGGCCGAGATTCGAGGCAGGGACAAGAAGAGCTATCGTTACGCCAATACTGCGGAAATAGTCTCGCTGGGGGCTTCCAAAGCTGTGTTTCGCTTTTACGGCCTGCGGCTCTATGGCCTCGCCGCGCGGCTGATATGGCTTGTGGCCTACGCATCGTTGATCACAGGGACCTATAATCGGATCAGAATCCTTTTGGACTGGCTGCTGTCCTCGCTATTTGGCCGGGATATCACCCTGCTCAAACTAGGCAAGCAACGACATGAAGATATGTAGTTTACCCCATAGGGTACCACTGCGAAACGCCAGGCAGTTCACCTGAGACGTTACCAGTATATTCGCAAGACGAGTTTGCCGGGAAATAACCTGGTAAGACTGCCAGGGAGAGCAAGGAGCTGGGGCAGAAGGCCAAGAGCGGCAAGCTGACCCTGGACGATGTCAGCGGGGGCACCTTCACGGTGAGCAGCATGGGCATGTATAATACCGATATCATCACGCCTATCGTGAATACGCCTGAGGTGGGCATCCTGGGAGTCGGCGTGATCCGGGAGAAGCCGGCTGTATACAACGGGCAGATCGTCATTCGTCACATCATGCACCTGAGCATGACCGTGGACCACCAGGTGGTCGACGGGGCGCCGGCCATGGAGTTCGCCGTCTACGTGGGCAGCCTGTTGGAGAACCCGTATCTGCTGTTTGCGTGACAATCCGCCTTTCCCCGATTGCATCGACCATTGCGAAGGAATAAAATGAGCGTTCAGAGGGCGAAGCCCTTTGGCAGGGGTTACAGGGGGTGAGGAACCCAGAGGACTCCCTTCTCTGGGCGCCGATTAAGCTCAGGCTGTACTGACTCGAGGGGGGCCGCCAAGTGGGAACGACCTTCAAAGACAGGACCGCCATCGTCGGCATCGGCTGGACCGAGTACTCGCGCGCCTCGGGGAAAAGCACGCTTCACCTGGCCGACGAAGCCTGCAAGAAAGCCATCGAGGACAGCGGCCTGCGCGTCAGGGACATTGATGGCGTGGTCACCTTCAACGTCAACGACTCGGTGTCGCCGCAGTGGGTCGCCGCTTCTCTGGGGCTGCCTGAGCTGAGGTATCACCTGGAACGCTGGGGAGGCGGCACCAGCGCGCCGGCCATGGTCGCTGATGCGGCAATGGCGGTGGCCTGCGGCCTGGCGGACAACGTGGTGGTCTTCCGCTCCATGAACGGGCGCTCCGGAAGGCGTCCCGGCGGCAGTGGAGAGCATCCCGCGCCAAGAGGCGAAGACCAGTTCCTCATCCCTTACGGCTGGACCAGCTTCGTGCACGCCTGCGCCATCTTCGCCCGGCGGCACATGGTGCTCTATGGCACCAGGCCGGAGCACTTCGGCGCGGTGACTATCGCCGCCCGCAAGCACGGCGCGCTGAACGAACGGGCTCAACTCCGCAAACCGATCACCATGCAGGACTATCTGAATTCGCGGATGGTCGCCGACCCGTTCAGGCTGCTCGACATCTGCCTGGAGACCGACGGCGCCTGTGCGGTGGTGGTGACCTCCGCTGAACGAGCGCGCAACCTGAAACATCGCCCGGTGTATATCATGGCGGCGGCCATGGGCGGTGGGCCCAAGGTATCCGGCTTTAGCCCAAACACTGCCGGCTTCCTCCGAACGCCCAGCCATGGCGACACCTACGCCAAATACGTCGCGCCGCACCTCTTCGGCATGGCGGGCATCGCGCCCAAAGACGTGGACGTGGCAGAGCTATACGATGAGATGACCTTCGCCACCATCTTTCAGCTCGAGGACTATGGCTTCTGCAAAAAGGGCGAAGGCGGACCTTTCGTCGAGGGAGGCAGGATCGAGTTGGGCGGGGAACTGCCGGTCAACACCCACGGCGGCTTCCTCTCCGAAGGCTACATTCACGGGCTGAACCACGTCGTCGAGGCGGTGCAGCAGCTTCGAGGCGAGGCCGGGCTGCGCCAGGTGAAAGACGCCGAGATCGCCCTCAGCACTGGAGTTGGGCTCACGGTGGGTGGGGCGCTGCTGCTGCGGAGGTAAGCCGATGGCCGATTACAGGAAGCCCTTGCCCATCCCTGACCAGTACACCCAGGGCTACTGGGATGCTGCCAGGAGACATGAGCTTGTCATGCAGTGGTGCCCTCACTGCGGCGTCTACATGTTCCCGCCCGACCCGATGTGTCCCGGCTGCAACTCACTTGACCGGGAATGGAAAAAGGTCGGCGGCAGGGGCAGAGTGTACTCCTGGTTTGTGGTACACTATGCCACGCATCCGGACTTCGCCGGCGACGTCCCTTACGCTGTGGTGCTGGTGCAGCTTGACGAACAGGAAGACCTGCGCGTTCCAGGGAATATCGTCGGGTGCAGGCCGGAGGATATCGAGGCCGGGATGAAAGTGGAGGTGGTGTTCGAGGATGTGACACCGGAGTTCACCCTGCCCAGGTGGAGGCCGTCCGAAGAGTGATGTTGAGGATCAAACACAGATGAGGAGGCACGGATATGGACTACCAGGACCTGCTCTATGAGAAAAAGGACGGGGTGGTGGTCGTCACCATCAACAGGCCGGAGCGGCTCAACTCGCTGAGCAAACGCTGCACGCTCGAGCTTTCGGCGGCGGTGGACGAGATCGAGCGCGACCCCGAGGTGCGCTGTATGGTGTTCACCGGCGCCAATCGTCCCGACGGCCGTCCGGTCTTCTCGGTGGGCGGCGACATCAAGGAGTTCCGCACCATGGGCTTCTTCGAGGCCCTGGGGCCGGAGAACATCTTCGACCGCGCCGAAGCCATCTTCGACTGGTCGGAGCCGCTTCATGAATCGCAGAGGATATTCGAGAAGATCGAGGCCTCGCCCAAACCGTCTATCGCCGCCATCGATGGCCCCTGCACCGCGGGCGGCATCGAGCTGGCATCGAGCTGCGATCTCAGGATAGTATCGGAGACCGCTGAGGTCAGCGACCTGCATGTGAAGAACATGGGGCAGATCGGTGGATCGGGGGCCACGCCCCGGATAGCCCGGCTGGTGGGAGCGGCCAAGGCCAAGCAGATGGTATGGACGGGCAGGATATACAACGGCAAAGAGGCGCTGTCCATCGGCTTCGCCCAGGAGTGCTATCCGCCGGACAGGTATCTTGCCGAGGCCGTGAACCTGGCCAAGACCATCGCCTCGATGAAGCCGGAAGCCGTCCGCATGGCCAAGGTGAGCATCAACGTTGCGATGGACACCGACCTGCGGCAGGCGCTGAGGTTCTCCTATCTGTGCGCCTTCGCGCCGCACTACAAGGTGATACCGCCTGAGCAGCCGGGGCAGGCGTTCATGGGGAAGAAAGGTTAGCAGTTCTTGGAAGGCTTTGTGACTAAAGGAGTGACGCGATGATTCTATCCTTGTTTGGGCTGACGAATCGAGTGGCCATTGTCACCGGCGCCGGCAGGGGCATCGGCAAGGGGATTGCGCTGGGTTTCGCCGAGGCCGGGGCTGATATAGTGATTGCCGAGATCGACCCGGCTCTCGCCGAAGAAACGGCCGGCGAAATCAGAGCCAAAGGCCGAAAAGCGCTGGTGGCGCCCACGGATGTCCGCATCGCGAGTCAAGTTGACCATGTGGTAGAACAGACACTGAAGGAGTTCGGTAAAATAGATATCCTGGTCAACAACGCGGGCGGATGGACTGTGTTCTCTCCTGTGCTGGGCATCGAAGAGCAAGACTGGGACAGGTGCATCGAGCTCAATCTCAAGGGTGCCTTCCTGTGCTGCAAGGCAGTAGGCAAGGTGATGGTCAGGCAAAAAAGGGGCGCCATAGTCAACATCAGCTCCCTGGCCGGATTCGTCCCGTTTACTGCGGCCCCGCACTATGGCGCGGCGAAAGCCGCCGTGGCGAACCTGACTCAAACGCTCGCCATGGAACTGGCGCCCCACAAGGTCCGGGTCAACGCCATCGCTCCGGGCTCCGTCGAAACGGACCTGACCGACAAGCTGTACAGCACCCAGCCCGGGTTGAGAGAGTACCGCATAAAGACCATCCCATTGGGGCGCCTGGGACGCCCTCAGGACATAGCAGCGGCAGCCCTGTATCTGGCCTCAGATGCGGCAGACTGGGTGACCGGGGAGACGCTGATGGTCAGGGGCGGAATGCTCGGAATCCCGTCCCAGAGTTAATGTGAGCCGTGTGGGGGTCGAACCCACGACACCCTGATTAAAAGTCAGGTGCTCTACCACTGAGCTAACGGCCCGTCTGCAAGGCAATCTGCGGGATTGTCAGCATCAGTTTATCAAAATCCGCTCAATCCTACAAGCTCGGCCAGTGATACCCTCGTGCGTCGCTCTGTGTCTGCAACCGCACGGGTTACCGCCCCTTCGGCCCCTGGAGCCTCCGATTGAGGGATGCGCCGACAATGAGCCCCGCGAAGGTTAACACCCAGACAGCTACCCCGACCGAGGCCAACCAGCCCGGCTTGCCGGTGTAGGCGTCCTGTGGCGGCGAGGATTGTTCCGGCGTCGGCGTTGGCGAAACCGCAGCCGGTGTGGCCGTGGGCGCCGTTGGCGTCGATGCGAACAATGGAGTTGGCGAAGGCGCAGGAGCAACGGTGGCCACAGGCGTCGGCGTCGGCTGTGGAGCAGGCGTCGGAGTGGGCGTGGGTGTTGGCTGCTCCGCTGCCAGTCCGACGCTGCCGAGGGCGTATTCCTGCGGCAGCATGCCCTTGACCTCACCCCAAAAGATGCTCATCATGCCCTTCAGTCCTACCGGCCGCACGATTACGGTGTAGTCTCCCATCTGGGCTTCGACAGGGAAAACCAGGGCGATGTGCTGCTGGAACTTGAACTTGTCCCCAGCTTTCACATTACGGAATGGTCCTATCGTCATCTCCGAAGCCCCCAGCACGTGTTCGCTGCCATCGCCTTTTGCCACGGCCACAATTTGGTACAGCGGGGTAACCTGGAAATTCATCAAGGCGCTGAGGGGGAAAGGTGGAGTGGACTCGGCAAGCCAAGTGATCTCCGTCTCCAGGTCGGCATAGAACGTCTCGCCGGGGGACACCGAGTCCTGAGTGAGGGTCT
>JAUSJJ010000115.1 GCA_030647705.1 Dehalococcoidia bacterium | reverse complement strand
TTAGTTAGTTCCTACGCAATATCAATTAGCTTGGACTGGACTTCTGCCGGTAAGTTCATACATGCCCCCCTTTTCTTTTCTCTTACCTGTTTAGACAACTATTTTAGTGAATCCTTTAATCCCTGAATGTGTCTGTCGAATAGAGCTTGGAGGTCTTTCCCACCTGTCGGGTATTGTAGTTCTCTCCACTGCTCGAAGGACGAAAGGAATCCTGAAGGGTCTCCCCTCTCTTCTGCCGGATGTAAATTAGCCACAAGGAGAAAATTCACTGCATATATGTGATTGAAGTGGACGTTGTGGTCTGCGGGAATGTAGGTTAAATCTAAGGTCGGTGAATGGCTTAGGTGTGCGAACTCTAACTTATCATTGGTATCAACACGGAACAGCGTGCGATTATTTTGGTAAAAAATCGTTGGGGCAAGATACCTGTCTCTGGACTCCTCGTAAGAAGTTAGCAACTCGTCAAAACCCAAAAAGAAATAGGTTCTACCCTTACTCTCTGTGCTGCTCAGAGCACTATTCGCTACGTTGTATAACATAAATTCTTCTTTGAGAAGGTATCTGATACTTCCGTCAGGGTACAAAGCAGGGGTTCTCGCTACAAAATATCCTTTGAATCCTTCCGGCTTTAGGATAGAGAGACTATCACGGAGAGCGCTGATAGGAATAAATGGGATACACGGAACTCCATTTTTCAGGAAGTCGGCAAGAATAGCGGAATCAGATGCGGAAGGTGCTGTTTGTTCTTCTGCCTTTTTCTTATTGAAATTGAATAAGCCCATCGGATACCTGCCTAGCTTGCCCCAAGTCTACCAGTCTGTTATCCACCTGTCAACCACGATTTATCGGTATCCGGTCGTGCCCGCGAGCGGGCCAACCAGCCTCCAGCCTTGCGCGTTCATTGGAGGGGCGGCAGGCTGGCCTGCCGCCCCTCCAATCCCGATTGGTCCTGCCTATTTCGTCCACTTGTCCGGCGGGATGGCCTGGGCCACGTTGACCAGTTTGTTTGCAGCGTAGTCATATTTGGCGACAGGCATCAGGTGCACGACCGTGGCGCCGGGTCGGTCGCCTACGCTCGCCAGCTTGCCCTTGCCCCCGAATACGCTGTCCCATTCGATCCTGGGCATTGCGTCCCTCATGGCGGTGGCATCGGTGCTGCCCGAGAGTTCGACTGCAGCCTTGATCATCCTGACCGCATCCACAGCATTCAGGAACAGCATCGTCGGGTAGCTGCCGTACTGCGTGTTGTACTCGACGGCCAACTTCTTCATCTCATCGCCGATGTAGGGGCCGCTCCAGTCCCAGTCCTGGGTCAGGATAGCGCCATCAGCCGCCTGTCCAGCTATCTGGAACTCCGGCAGTCCGCCGGCCGCGGAGGGCCATACGATGATCCCTTTGTATCCATACTGGCGAGCCGCCTTCATCAGCAAACCAGCTTCACCAGTACGACTGACCATGAGCAGGAAATTAGCCCCTGATGGCATGAGATAGCCCGTCACAAAGGGGGCGAAGTCCGTGGTGCCTGGCTCATACAGTTTGCTTTCAAACGTCTCCCAGCTCAGAGCCTTGACTGCTTGCTCGGTCTGCCCATACACGATCTTGCCTGTCGCATCGTTGTAGCTGGTGCCAAAGTACTTCCTGTTGCCGGGGTTCTGGTCTCGTGCGTAGGTCACGGTCGGCATATACCCGTCCCGAGTGCCCATAAGTATCCGGAAGGTGTAGGGGTGCGCCTTATCGACAAGTGAGTCCGCGGTCCCGCCGTAGAACAGCAGCGCCTTGTTGGGCTCGGTGACCTGTTGCGCCCCCACGCTGGTCCCCGTCCCGCACCCGATGATTATCTTGACGCCGTCGTTGAGGAGCTTTTCGGCGCCGGCCCTGCCGCCGTCGGCGGTGTATCCCCAGTCATATGTATTCAGCTTGATCATGTACCGCTTGCTGCCCACCTTGATGCCGCCGGCGGCGTTGACCAGCTCGGTGCCCTTCTCCACACCCCGCGACTGGGGTATGCCGAAGCCGGTGCCCGGCCCGCTCAGGATGCTGGCATTGCCAATGATGAGGGTTTCCGCCGCCGGGGTCGGGGTTACGGCTGCCGTAGCCGTGGGGACAGGCGTCGCGGTGGGAGATGGCCCGCAGGCCGTCGCCACCAGCGCCATAACCGTCAACACAGCCAGCGCTATCGAAATCCTGGTTTTCATGCCCTCTCCTCCTTAGTGTTCTGTCAGACGCTTACGCAGAATTAGCCTTCTCGGACAAGCAGCCGCTTCGGGCTATGGCATATGCTCGGCCTCCTCTCCTAACCGGAACTGAATAACGCTCAGTAGGCGGCCTTGATCTCCGGCAGGTCGGCGTTGGTGGTTATGCCGCCTTCGGCCAGGGCGCGGGCGACCTGTCCATCCGACATGCCCAATATCTCTTTGAACACATGGTCGTTGTGCTCCCCTATGCAAGGAGAGGCAAACTGGTGGTCAGGGCTGTCGGACAGGGCGAACTGAGGTCCCTGGTAAGGGATGTAACCCATCTCCGAATGCTTCAGGTTCCTGAAATACCCCTGCTGAGCCAAATGGGCGTCTTCATAAAGGTCCTGGCTGGTCTGGACCACGCTGGCGGCCACTCCCACGGTCTGCATCAGCGTCTCCACCTCTTCCGCAGTGTAGCCCGATGTCCGTTCGCCCACCAGGTGATCGAGCTCATCCTCATGCTCTTTCCTGCCGGCAAACGTGCCGAACCTGGAGTCCCGCGCCCACGCCGGGCTGCCCAGAGCGAGGCGGAATCTCAGCCATTCGTCGTCTGAAAAGACCGCTATGGCGCACCACCGGTCATCGCCCTTGCAGGGATAGGCCCCGTGCGGCGCCGCGTTCGGCAAGCGATTGCCGTTTCTGCCCGTTATCCGGCCGTTTACCCGATAGTCCATGATCTGCGGAGCCAGGAACTGGACGCCGGCTTCGAACTGCGCCTGGTCTATGTACTGCCCCTCGCCGGTTCGCCGCCGGTATTCCAGCGCGCCCAGGATGGAGACCGCGCCAAAGCGGGGGGCGATGTAATCGGTGTAGGCGCCCTGGGTCGGCGCCGGCCCACGGTCGGGCCAGCCGCAGACATAAGGGAAACCGGCCAGCGCTTGTGCGTGTATGCCGAAGCCGGCCACACGGCTCATGGGGCCGGTCTGCCCGTTCTGGGTAGTGCTGAAGTAGATGATGTCCGGCCGGACTTTGGACACGCTTTCGTAGTCGAGCCCCCACTTCGCCATGGTGCCGGGGGTGAAGCTCTCGGCCATGACGTCCGCCCATTTGATCAGCTTCCAGGCGATGTCGAGGCCGGCCTGCTTGTTCAGGTTGATGGTCACGCCAAGCACGCTGGTGTTCACATTGGCGAACATGGCGCTGCGATTGATTCCGGGTATGCCGTCCTTGAAAGGAAGGAAGACGCGGGGCATATCCAGCCGCGTGTGGTTCTCCACCCGGACCACAGTGGCGCCCCAGTGCGCCAGATACCTGATGCACATGGGGCCCACTCCGGTCCAGGAGAAGTTGGCTACTTTGATCCCTTCCAGGGGATATTTTCGCTTCACTGTCTGCTCTCCAACGGCTCGAAGGAGCCTCCTGCGAACCAGCAACGTCTGTCTTTCCCACCCACCCGCCCTATCTGGGGGACACCCCCAGACCCTCGTCAAAGGGACTTCGTCCCTCTGAACTCCCTACTGCCGACGGATGGGCGGCGTCCGCTGCTTTCGAACCCTATGCCGTGGGCTTCAGCCCGCGGTA
>JAUSJJ010000109.1 GCA_030647705.1 Dehalococcoidia bacterium | reverse complement strand
TGCCGACCCCGCTTTCATGGTGGAAGTGCTGGCTTCGGTCAAAGAGGAATTGGGCAAGTCCGGCGCAAGCAGCCTCGACGAAAGCGAACCGCGCTTGCTTCTGATCGGCCCGAACATCGCCATGGGCGACTACAAGGTGCTGGAGCTGGTGGAACAGGCCGGGGGGAACATCGTTATCGAGGAGCTGTGCGAGGGCGTCCGGTACTATTGGGACGGAGTCGAGGAGGGGGACGGGGATATCGTCGACGCGCTGTCCAGAAAGTATCTGAGGAGAAGGCTGCCGCCGGCCTTCATGAGACGCGCTACTCATAAGCGGTTCGACTTCGCCATGAAGCTGGCGAAGGACTTCAATGTGACGGGAGTCCTGTGGTACCAGTTGCTCTACTGCGACACGTACGACGTCGAGGCCTATTATTTCGCTCAGAAGCTCGCCGAAAAGGGCATTCCGATGCTTGTGCTCGAGTCCGACTACGATGCCTCCGACCGAGGGCCGCTGAAGACGCGCATACAGGCTTTTCTGGAGACCTTGAGAGGGAGGGCTTGACATGACTGCGAGACTGCTGGAGCTGTGCGGATACACCCCTGCCGAGATCGATGCTGCGCTGCCCGATGTCAACAAGGTTTTCGACAGGCTGGGCCTGACACAGGCGGATGTGTTGCGCGCGCAGGAGCGCATCAAGCGTTACTATCAGCCGGAGCTCGAGGGCATGCGCAAGGTGATGGGCGTATACATGAGGGAGCTGGTAGACCTGGTGCTGGCCAGGGAGAGGGGCAAGAAGAAGATCATCTACGCCTCAATTCCTACCGGCTGCGCCGGCATCATCAGTGCAGCCTCGTTCAGTTCCCCGGAGGTGCATGCCGTCTTCCCGGATGTGCTGGTGGACTATGTGCTGGGAGGGTTCTTCAACAAACTCGATCCCATACTCGAAGCGGCAGAGAAGAGCTTCATGAGGCCCGGAGTCGCTCATTGCGCCCTCATCAAGCTGCGACTCGGGTTGATGATGAAGGGGCAGATACCGAAAGGCGACCTGCTTATTTCCATGGGCAACATCTGCGATGAGGTCTGCAAGTCTGACGAGCTGATAAGCGAGTATTTCGATATCCCGGTGCACTATATCAACCTGACTCAGGACTGGTCGGGGCCGGAGGATTCGGAGCGGGAGCGGCAGTTCTTCGCCAGGGAGATTGCCAGATGCGCCGAGAGGGTGGGTGAGGTTGTGGGCTTCGAGATAAGCAAGGACATGGCAACTTCAACCAGGCACCTCAAGAAGACGATCAGCAGCGTCGTGGAGAAGATAAACCGTCTGATCCTGGAATCGGACCCCATGCCGATCAAAGCGGCTGCCATTGACCTGGTCAGGTTCATGAAGAGCATGCCTTTTGCCAGGTCGAACCTCGATGCGGCGACTGACGCAGTGGAGATTCTTCTGGTTGAGCTGCAGCGGAAGGTAGCACAAGGGGAGGGCGTGGTGCCCAAGGGCGCGCCCAGGGTGCTGCTCGGCCTCGTTTCGCCCATACCAGACCCGAGTCTGGCGGACCTTGCTGAGGAGTTGGGCATCGCGCTGCTGATCACGGAGACGCAGATTTATGTACCCGATGGAGACCTCATGCCGAACATGGACGAGGTGGCGGACAAAGACCCCTGGGAGAAATACGCGAATTCGCTTACGGCCAGATGCCTCACTTCCGGCCCGAACCGCAGGGTGAGGGCGGTGGCGGGCGCATGCAAGAAGTTGAATCTGGACGGCGTGCTCTGGTTCTACCACTACGCCTGTCGCACGCTGGCTACCGATGCGCTCATGGTCAAACATTTCGTGGAGCAGGAGACAGGGTTGCCGGTGCTGGTGTTGGAGGGAGATGTCTATGATCCGCGTTACTACACGTCCGGCCAGCTCAGGACCAGGGTTGAAGCCTTCGCCGAGATGTTGAAGGCGGGACAGGTTGCGCGGGCTACAGCCGGCTAGAAACGATCGACGTCTGAAGGGTACCGTTACTGATATGGCCTTTGCCGGAGTGGACATTGGAGCGCAGTCAGCCAAGGCGGTCATTCTGAATGATGGAGCCATCGCCGGATATGCTATCCTGCCCACCGGGTCAGATGTGGCCCGCGTCAGCGACCGGGTGATGAAGCAGGCGTTGAAGAAATGCGGGCTTCCCGCTACGAAGCTTGAAAGAGTGGTGGCTACCGGATACGGCCGGATGGCCGCCACTTTTGCCAATTCAGCAGTCACTGAGATCACCTGCCATGCCGAAGGGGCCAGCTTTCTGGTACCTGGCGCTCGCACCGTGATCGACATCGGCGGGCAGGACAGCAAGGTGATCAAAATAGACGACAAGGGCCGGGTGCTTGATTTTGTCATGAACGACAAGTGCGCCGCTGGCACGGGCAGGTTCCTGGAAGTGATAGCCATGGTGCTGAAGCTGAAACTGGCCGATCTGGGGGATATCTCGCTGAGCAGCAACGAGGCCGCCAAGATCAGCAGCGTGTGCACCATTTTCGCTGAGTCCGAGGTGGTCTCGCTCAGGGCCGAAGGGAAGCTCACCGAAGACATCATCGCCGGCGTGCATCATTCCGTTGCCAGGAGGGTGGTCGCCATGGGGTCGCGAATCGGCTACCAGCTTCCGGTGGTCTTCAGCGGCGGGGTGGCCAAGAACATCGGGGTGAGGCGCGCCCTGGAGCAGGAGCTTGGCATGGAGATAACAGTCCCCGCAGAGCCGCAGATCGTGGGCGCCGTAGGGGCTGCGCTGATCGCCGCAAGACAGGCCGGCGCCGAGAAAGCTGCCCGGCAGCGTGCGGCGCTTCCCTCCTAGCTTGACATATACGCGGCACGTTTGCAGGCTGCCGGCAATCCATTTTGCAACGGACTCCTGGGTCTGACGCTGCACGGGGTCGAACGGGGCATCATCGGAAAGACGTGTTCACCCGGCCCCCCAAAAAACGTCTGCGGAGAGGGATTCCGCTACCCCGTATCCTGGCTTCAAGTCACGGGAAACAGGGCTCTCCTATGAAGATAACTGTCAGGTTCTTCGCTCTGTACCGCGAGATCGCGGGCAAGAGCCAGATCGAGATTGAATTGAGGCCGGGCGCGACGGTTGGCGAACTGGTAGAGAAGCTGCGCAGCGATTTCCCGGCGCTCCCACACACGGCACTCATTATAGCCGTCAACACCGATTTCGCGGGCTCTGACCGCGTGCTCAAAGACGGCGATGAGGTGGCGCTGCTCCCACCGATGAGCGGCGGCCAGGCGGATAACGTGGCAGACATGATCAGCATAACGCGCGACAGAATTGACGCACAGGCTATCGCAGACAGGGTCCGCAAAGACACGCACGGCGCGGTCGTGACGTTCGCCGGCGTGGTGCGCAACAACTTCTCCGGCA